>JABCSI010000085.1 GCA_018238965.1 Promethearchaeota archaeon | reverse complement strand
AACAACAAATCGCCGATGATTTCATAATCTATATTGTCAAAAGGAATAATTTCGACAGAGATTTGAGATTATCGAATAATTAGCCCTCGCGCGTAGGAGGGCTTTGACAAAGGATATCAGAAATGATATCCAAGTTTGTCCTAAATAATACTATGCGTAAATCAGTATCTTTATATGGGTTGCAAAAATTTCTTACCTCGTATCCTTGAAAATATCAAGGACTTTTCGACACTAAAACCAGAAAAACGGTGATTTTATGGAAAAATATCAAATTTTAGTTATCGGAGCCGTTGGCCAGATTGGAAGCGATCTCGTCCTAGCTCTTCGGGAGAAATATGGAAAGAATAATGTGATTGCTGCTGGACGGCGAACCCAACCTTCGAAAAAATTGCGCGAATCAGGGCCATTCATCTATCTTGATGCATTGGACATTGATGCCCTCAAAAAAGTGGTTTTTGAGAATGAAATTGATGTAATTTATCATTTTGCTTCAGTACTTTCCGCAACCGGGGAAAAAATGCCCCAAATGTCTTGGGATCTCAACATCAATAGTTTGATTAACGTGTTAGAGGTCGGAAGACGATACGGTGTCAAACGAATTATTTGGCCAAGCAGTATAGCTGCTTTTGGACCTACTACTCCTCGAGAGAATACACCAAATGATACCATCCTCCAACCCACAACGATGTACGGCGTGACTAAAGTTGCAGGTGAGTTATTGCTCGAATACTACTTCTTGAAATACGGCTTAGACACCCGATCCATGCGTTTGCCTGGGATTATTTCTTCGGAAACCCTTCCTGGGGGCGGCACAACTGACTATGCTGTGGCCATTTACTATGATGCCATTCAAAAAGGGAAATATACATGTTTTGTAAACGAGAAAACCACTCTGCCGATGATGTACATGCCCGATTGTATTAAATGTATGATCGACTTTATGGAAGTTGATGGATCTAAATTGAAACGCCATGTATATAATGTTACTGGGATGAGCTTCTCCGCAGGCGACTTAGCCGCTGAGATCAAGAAGCATATCCCTGAATTTGAAATTACATATGAGCCCGATTTCCGCCAAGCAATAGCAGATTCGTGGCCAATGTCCATAGATGACTCTTTGGCCCGTGAAGAATGGGGCTGGAATCCTTCCTATGATTTGGCTTCCATGACTGAGGATATGCTCAAGGTTCTTGGAAAGAGACTTAAACGGGAATAAGTGAGATTTCCTTTATCCCGTGATTTTTTTTCTGTTTTTTTTCTAATTAGCACCAAAATTTATCCATGGCAAGATAAGATCATTCCGGCTTTTCTTAAAGAATATAACAGCAATTCCTAGAATGCAAAAAAAACTAAAAATGGATATGGGTAAACCGGGGATTGCTTGCTTTTCCTCATTTTCTACTAACCAGTCAAAACTTCCACTTTTTTCTATCCAATGGCGGGTTTCTTTATATTTTAAAAGAATACCCTCTTCAGAATATAGCTTTTCCCTAGACCAATCACCTGCATGAAGATTTTCATAAGCCGCCCATGATGCAGTTATTTCATATCCATAAGCATCAGATGAACTTGAAAAATCCATATTCTTGATTTCTTCAGCGCTATAGATAGTAAAAGTAAAAGCATCAACCCAAAAAATCTCCTCTGTTGCGTTTATAAATGATATCCAATCATTTTCCTTATCAGCAAAGGCAGAACCTTCATAAATTGGTACTGATCCCAAACTTGGAACCGACAAAAAGTTATCTGTACTTGTTAAATTTGATCCTTCCACATGTTCTTTAAGAGAACTACCCCAATCACCAACTTTGACGTTCACATCACAAGTTATATCATAAGTTAGATTGTTACCCACATCACTAATGATGATCACGATAGTGGCAGATATATCTTCTGTAAGAGTATAATTTTCATCATAATATTGAACAGAAAGAGAAAAATTCAATTGGTCATCCTTTTGCACAGGCCATGAGGAAAGTGCGGCAGTATTTATGATAGGAAGAATGAGTAAGACCAGTATCAACACCCCAAATCTATGATTTTTTGCTAATTCCATTTTTACCATCTTCTTTTCTTCGCTTAACACAATTTAGCCATCTTATTGTATATTTTTGGTTAATTTAAATGTATTTGATGAACTGTTAAAGATGCCAAAAAGAATATTTATCAGTTCAAACTTTTTTTTGTGGATGCAGGTAGTAACTTGGCAATTCCACTGGAATTGGATCCCCCAAAACTGCTTGTTTCCCATCTTCTTCAAATTTGATACTATAACCGAGTAAATGAACCCCGACTTGCTTAGCTTCCCTCAATAATTGCCCAAAAACCGGATCAATAGTGTCAAAGGGCCGAATGCTGAGTATATCTGTCCGCTGTGCTAAAAACAAAATATAACACTTCATCTTGGGATTCGATTTTGCAATATGAATAAGTTCCTTTACATGTTTTTGCCCTCGTGTCGTTGGGGCATCGGGAAAATACCCAATTTGATTTTCTTCGTAATTGGTTGCCTTTACTTCGAGTAAAATTCCATCGTCCAGGAGAAAATCTATTCGTGATTTATGGTTCTGACCATATGAAACTTCACGCTGAATTTTTCGAACATGTAGAAATGGTTCCAGTTTCTTTTGGTGGAGTGCTTCATTTACAATTGCGTTAGGAGCTATTGAATCTATCAAGATCAAAGAATCCGGATGGATTACGTAAAGAAGAGAGTAATCTAATTTTCGCTTCGGATTGCTACGATTCTCCACCAGAACTTGGGCCCCTGGGACTAAGAATTTTACCATTCGCCCAGGATTTAGAATGTGGCATTTGCGAATTTGCCCATTGTGAGAGGCACCTTGAATTTTAATGATTCCCACAAATCGATTTTCACGCTCTAAGAAAGTTGCGTGTTCCAATTTATGGGCGATGCGGACCATAAGAAAGGAATACACTCTAAAAATATGAAATTTGGCAAATTTATAGTTAAACATCTTTGAGAATATTCAAGAATTTATCATGAAGGAGCATAATACGGGCTTGTTTAAGTTTAAATTAAAAAAGTTGTGAAAAAAGCTCCAAATTTAGTGTTAGCTCAACAACAACGGCCAAAATTTCGCCAAATCCTTTTTTAATGTGAAAACTATGTATTTGATAATTCATGCGAATCCATAGTATCGATTTCATGCGGGGAATTGCGATATTTTTGATGATCTGCACTCATGTTTTACTTTATTGGCTTTATCCGAACGAACAATGGGTTTTGGTTGTGTTCCGCTTGATCTCGAACCCAATATTAATCCCAAATTTTGTATTAGTCTCGGGAATTGCCTTTGGTTATTCATGGCGTTATAAAATTATCCGTAAGATCCCTCAAAAGGAAATTAATCGTAGTAGCCTACGAAGAACTGCTTCGCTATGTGTCCTTAGCTTTGGTTATAATATCATCGTCCTTTTGGTGTTACACCAGCCATGGTATAATTTATGGGCTTGGTATATTTTGCAAACGATTTGGTTTTCGCGGTTGCTCGGGATGATTGTTATGAAATTTCATAAAGTCTACCGGGTTTTGATCGCTTCCTTGATCTGGGGATTGCACCATTATTTATCTTATTTTACCGATTTTTTACTCCAAAATCCCGAATTTGTTGGAAATCAAAGCATTAGTGTTGTGAGATATGCTTTTTTTCATACAATATACTATCCCCTTTTAGCCAACAGCCCAATGATTTTTTTTCCGATTTATTGTATTGGGACCATTTTAGGGGAGGGAATTGCATTTAGTAATCCAAAAATTGACCTCAAGGTTGATAATAGTTCTAAACTTTCCCAAAACCAGTCCAATTTTTATCTTCTGGGGACAGGAATTGGGCTTGTTCTTTTGGGCTTTTTCACTGGTGTGCGGTGCATGTCTGAAGAATTGGGGTGGAATTATATTGCTGCTCTCAACTTGAACCCTGTCCTCGGGATAACTTGTCTTCCTGGGTTCTTGATCCGGGGGTCTACTATGTGGGCTATTTTTAGTTGTGGGTGGTGTGTCATTTTGTTTTTCTTTTTTCACCGCTTTGAGCAACGATTAAGGCAAGTAGAATCCAAGATTTCTGCCTGCATTTGCAATAATCTCGAGATATTGGGGCAACATTCTCTAAAAATATATCTCTTTCAGTATATTTTCTATTTTCTCGCCATGGTAATTCCTTATCGATTTCCACTTAATTTGATCGGAATCCCTCTGGTGCTTATTTTTGCTACAGTCCTCGTTTTTGTTAAGCTCATTTCAAGAAGCCACCAAGAGTTCCATCCATTTTCGAGAATGAGAAAAATCAAAAAAATTTAGTGTCATAATATCTAAAACTTTATCAAAAAGCCAGAAATCGATTTGCGCTCTTGAATTAGGAAAAATATCAAATATAGGACAACAGTAAGGCAAAAATCCAAGCCTAAAATGAGAAGTAATTCGGGAGCACTCATTTGGACAGGAAAATGGAATAATTCCGAAATATTACCCCCGTACCAAGAATAATTAAGGCGAGTTCCCAGATAAGCCTCCATCCATGCCCAACCTGTTAAAAGTGCGCCTATTCCTCCCAAGATTACCGAAAATAGAAATATTATGACAATTTGTGATGTGATCATCAACATGATCTTCTTTCTCCCGAACCCTCGACTCAATAACAAGCCATCGAAATGAAGATTCTTTTTCTCAAGCCCGACAATTGTTGTAGCAATCGCAATTGCGACAAAAACCCCAATAATGATCAGATCGAGATACAGTATATTGATACTGATGAGCGAGTCATATTCAAAATAATTCAAGTTTCCTTCGTTCCAAGTAGGATCATAGTAGGCATAGGTTGAAATCGGCTCTCTTCCATCAAATTTGATATTTTGGGTGAAATCTTCAACAACTGTTGTAAAAATCTCCGTCAACGCATCTTTAGATGAATTTTGAGTGGAATTACTTTGAATCAAGGTAGCAAAAGATTTTGTAATGTAATAAGAATCATTTATGGGAATATCGCTAAAATCGCATAATCCGATTTGAAATTCTATCCGATCCTGTGTACTGGAAAACATATTCCAATCCCAAGAATACAATGGCTCGAATGTGTTTTCTGAAACTGCTGGGATAAATTCGATTACATCGACGATGGTGAAGGTTGAAATTGTGACATTAAGTAGATTTGTCGAATATGAAAAATCATATGTGTCTCCAATTTCAAGAGATGTGCGTTCCAGAAAGTAAGGGTTTACAATCATTCCCAATGTGTCATTATTGGATTGTGCTCGAAAATCTTGAAGTTTTTGAAGCGAAGACTCAATCGAAGGAAAATATTCTTTGATTTCGGGATGAACCACAGCAGAATATGCGCTTATATTGGTAGCACATAACATTGATTGGGATGGATATGAATAGTCGAAATATATTACATCATCGTAAGAATATGAGTAAGATGAAGGGAAGAAACTCATATGTGTTAAATTCTGGACAATTGATTGATTATAATCATCCTTTAAATTGAATAGTGATCGCGTATAGTCATCCCTATCGCTGAAACTGATATTCTGATATAAAACACCATTATAATTTATTCTGGTGCCGTTTAAAGTAATATTGATGTCACTAGCTGCATCTAAATTATCAAAAAACTTTACTTCTCGAACCTGTGTGTGCCGATTGATATTTCCGAATACTAATGAAGTCGTAAACAACCCTAACATAAAAATAACTAATATGTAAGGCTTTCTGCGTAACATTTCCAATCCAACCAAATAATCTTGATCTTTTAGAAACGGCTTTGCAAAAAATTTGCTAATTTTTGCATATCTTTGGGGAGATTCCTGAATGAAAAAACGCAGCAAACCATAGACAATTAAAATGGGAGATAGTGTGGCGAAGAATAAAATAACCTTCATTATTTGGGATATCCCTTGGGCAACCAATATCATTTGATCTGATGCATTGGGTAAATATCCCAAGTATCGCAAGAAAATCGCAATAAATGGAATTAGTGCGGCTGCCATGAAGAAATAACTTATCTTTGGAATTGATTTCTCCATCAATTTAGTTTGATCTAAAAAGGCAGATAATTTACCTCCCTTGCGATGTTTTTTGGATTCCTCAAACATATTTTCATCGTAACCCACCTCCAAAGTCAATCCTTGGCGACGAGCATTGACCGATGCGAGTTTCAACCTAAAAATTTTGATGAAAGTAAACACATTACCTAGAAAACTTACAGCCAAGGCAATACCTAACCCGATGAGATAATTTGAAAATACAAATTTTATAGGTATGAAGGAAGAATATACAGGAACAATAATAAAAACAGAATTTAAGAAAGGTTGAATAAGATAGAATATTCCTATTGATATAGGAATGCTCAAAATGAAAGCAGATAAGCCCACGTAAAGGGATTCAAAAGTCAGTTGCCAAATAATCATACTTTTTGGATATCCCTTGATTTGAAACCGCCCAAATTCTTCTTGTCTGTTGGTAAAATTTGTCGAAACTACAAAATTCGACAATCCAATAGCAAAAAGAAAGATGGGAATAATTAATGCGAAAAAACTCATACGAGTTATTGTAAAATCGTCGGAAAATTGTCTCATTTCACTAAAAAACGATGCAGATATTCTGATTTCTTGAGTTGAATATAATTCCTTTCTAAAATCCAAAAACTTAGGAAATAAAATATCCGATTCCTGAGAAATTCGGAAAGGATTAACGGAAGCACGGTCATAATTTAAAGCCAAACCGTATTCATAATCGAGAAAGTCATAATTACCGTTTAAAACAGATTCAACTTCCATTAAATAACTATTAATTGGGTGAATCTCATTGGGAGATTGGATATCAAAATACCCAAAAATTGGACCTATCCGGAAATTGGTGTCATTAAGTAATTTTTCATCATAATTTGGATGATATGGAAAGGGACAATAATATTTTTCTCCACTTGCAACCTTATAAATCTCAAAATTTGGCATATAAATTCCCACGATGGAATTATTTGTAAAAGGAATAAGATTTCTTGGGGAGTCATTCGTTTTCCGCGCAGTTAAGGGAAAAGAAATATTATTTGAAATGGTGAGATTCATTTTCATCGCCATCCAAGCATCGATTAAATATTCTTGGTTATTGTGGGGCGTTCGTCCTTCAATTATTGTAAAATACTGATAAAATCGATCTGAATCCAAAAAGTTGGCATCGTAGAATAGGAAATCAAAAAGGATTAACGGATGATTTTCCATTGAAATAGAGTTAGTATAGCTATTTGTAAAATGTGCAAAATTTACAACGGATTCTATATCCAGCTTGGAATTTAGAACGTTATCTATTATAAAAGATTCATTTCTGGCGAATCGATCATAGATTTGTGTTTTATTCTCTGCAAGCGATGATTCTATTGTAATATCATGCACATTTTCCATGCTATTTTGCAAATTATAGGATGAGGTTGAGGACATATAGTTGAACATACCCATCAGCAAAGATACTGAAAGACTGATTCCAATTATTAAATATACGTAGGTTTTAATAGATCGTAGCGCTTGCATCGAATAAAAGGCGATTTTTACCCCCATGATTTTCCCTTTTCCCTTTTCTACTTTCCTCTAATCTTATAGTAAATTAAGATCCTTTTTGATATTAAATAAGGTGACAGTTTCAAATTGAACTTGATGACAATCCAAACAAGCTATTGCGACAATTCCAATGATATTTTGATCACGTATACTCAGTGAACTGTGATTTTTATCAAAATTCTTCAATATCCGGGTAGAACCGCAAGAGGGGCATTTTTTTATTTCTGAGAATTTCGGATATTCTTTCGGTCCTTCGATTACTTCTTTTGCAATTTGATGCCTATCATTTATTGCGGTAAATTTCGAATCTCCATTGGTGATGTCTCCAGTAAAATGATTTTGCTCGGATTGTGATAATTTCCCTATTTCCCGGGTAATTTCTCCATCACGCAAGACCAAAGTTCGATCGGCAATTTTTCGGAAAGCAGGATCATGTGTAACAATAATAACCGCTTTTTCTGGATTATTCAGCATGGTTTCGTGAAAAATATTCATTATTTTTTCCGCTGAGACCGAATCAATGTTGCCTGTGGGTTCATCTGCCAAAATTAGCGATGGATTATTTGCAAATGCTTGTGCAATTGCCACTCTCTGCTTTTCTCCACCTGAAAGTGTAAATGGTCGATGGCGTGCTCGATTTTCTAGCCCTACTTGGGCTAAAAGTGTTTTCACACGTTCTTTTCGTTCTACTTTTGGAACTTTAATAATATTCATGGGAAGTTCAATATTTCCTGCGGCGGTTAGGCTTGGGATCAAGTTAAAGAATTGGAAAATGATTCCAATTTCGTACTGCAGCAATTTTTGAATTCCCTCATCCTTCAGGCGAGTGACATCCAAGTTTTTTATTTTCACACTTCCTGCATTTGGTTTGTCCATCCCAGAAATCACATTTAATAAAGTTGTTTTTCCTGATCCGCTTGGACCCATCACGACAATCAACTCTCCAGGCATGACGGTGAGATTGATATTTTTTAAAGCAATTACTTCCAGATGACCCTGCTTAAATATTTTATATACTCCATTGAGTTCTACTATCGGTTCTATTTCTGGAGAGTTTTCCGGTACATCCGTTTTAATTTCAGAATTTGATTCTACCATGATATAATTCACTTAAAATTGTTGTAAGTTTTTGTTTAGATTTTGACGTTTTAAAAAATTAATAGTAAAGAAGATTCCTATTGCCACAGCGAGAATCCCCGATAAAATAGATAAGATTTTTAATGGTTCCCAGTATATTGGCAGAGAAAATGTAATATTCGCTCTGTAGTATCGATGAAAAGAATATTCATATTGTTCTTGTATTGATCCAATAAATATCGAGGGTATAAAGTACCCGCAAATTGTGCCTATCACGGAACCAATAACAAACATCACAAATATTTGGCTGAGGAGTATTTTTATTGCCCCTTTCTTTCCATAGCCCCTTGTGTAGAGCAAAGAATAGAATCGATCATCATTATTCTTTATTGCATTTAATAGAAGCCCTAATGAAACTGCTAACACTACGGCAAGAAAATATAGCACAATTTCCACTATTTGGAATATACTGAATAGGGATAAGAGTTCCTGATTATTTAAACTACCATCTTGATTATAAAATGTAACTGAGTCGTAACTTAGCAGAAAATCGATTGAATTGGAAATATTTTGGGTGATAGTGGTTGAATTTGGCGCTAAATCCCGATCTATATCCAAAAATTGATAAATACTGTAATAGATTGGGGTACAGTTAACTTCCTGTAAGGCATATTGGTCAAGTAAGGCAAAATAACGAGTGTCCCACCGTCCGTCGTATCTGCCCATCGTTCTTACTAATCCGGGCGAAATTCCAAGAACTCCAATGATTTCAAATTCAATTTCTTTCGAAAACTCCAAACCCGATGAAAGATTAAAATAGGATATATTGAATTTTATGGTATTGAAATAGTCGGGAAGATAAAATCTTTCAAATTCTTGGGATAAAATAACTCCAGGAAGAATCGAACCGTTAGAGAGGGATTGCTGCGTGTGAGATTCGAGTTCTTCAATGGTTTCAACAATTGTTGGATTGGGTAAAATTTTCCGATCCTCCTGAATTATCTCCAAATATTCTGATATATTCACTGATAAAATATCGGTATCAGCATCGGAAACCCATGTATTTTCAATGTCCATTTTTCCCGCTATCATTTGGCATGTGACAACCGAATTTACGTAGGTTTGGTTATTTTCATTTGTAAGATTGGTCAATAATTTTTCCGTTTGTGCCAAAAAATCTTCTGGATATGAGCCGTCAACCAGGTTGATATTCGCATCCAATTTCACATCTGCCCCGATCAAAAGATTATCACTTATAACTTGATAACGCAATGCAGAATTGGTTAACATATTAATAGAAATCATGATGGATGCAAAAATAGTGAAAACTCGAATCCATTTAACCAATTCTTTTGAGCTAATCATTTTTAACCCAAATAGGCTATTAAGGGGACCAAGGATTGGTGTTGATAGGAATTTAGAGAGTTTTGCAAATCGAGACGGTTTTTCAATACCAACAAATCGAATGAGTCCAGTTATAATCAAAAGCGGGCTCAGGATTGAAATCACCATAAATAAATATTGAATACCAAAATCATTAATCCAATATAATATATCGTAAAGAAAATCGGGAGGATCATGATCTAGGAAGTAAAATATTATATAATTGGCCAATATGGGGATCAACCCAATTATTATAAGAATTAAGGCAATTTTAGGGATCTTTTTCTCGTGTTGCTTAATAAAATCCTCGTATATTGGAGTCATTTTTCCAGATTTTCTGGATTTCTTAGATTTTCTAGATTTTCTTGAAATTCCTTTCATTGACCTCTTTTTTCGGTCCTTTTGCCCTATTTCGTTATCAATTTCTTGATCTGGGTCTATTTTGACTTCACCAAGGTCGTCTCTCTGATTATTATCTGATTTCCCCATAACTTCCTTACTAATTTCACCATTATCCAATTGAAGGAATTCGCGCCAATTCAAGGAAACTTGATCTACATCCTTATCATAAACTGTTACTTCGTCGTAGATAACCGGCAGGTCCTTCGCCTCCTTAACCGCAACTAGATCGGCGAGGGATAATTTTCGATTATAATAGAAAATGGGAATATACATTATCATACTACATGAAAAACCCCAGAACAACGTATTTAGAAGATCGATCCATAGAAACTTTGGTTTCATATCTGACGGGTTGAAGGGCATCCCTTGTTCGGTGAGAAGTTCAATGATCCGGATAACTTCTCCACGTAATATATAAAAAAGCGTTAAACCAATAGCAATACTGAGAAGGCATGCCAATAAACCATTAATCAAGGCTTCGATGGTACTTTGGCGAGATACCATTTTCCGTGTTAAACCCTTAATACGCAACCTTAGATAATCAGGTACTCGTGATTTCCGAATAACACGGGCTGATAGTATTCCCAAACTTACTACAAATAGTAGTATTGGCAAATTTATAACTGCAATCACAATTCGAGCAATTAGAAAAACCAATGCCAAATCCGGAAGCACATAATACATGTCCCAATTTAATCTATAATCGGTTCCCAAATCGGCTTGAATTTGTTGATATCGATCCATTACAACTTTGGATTCTTTCTGCAATGAGTTCAAATTTATCGAATCTATATTTGTTTGGAAAATAACATAGCATCCAAAATACAAATATTGCTCCACATCATAATAATAGGGGGATGATTCGTTATTCAATACAGTCATATTTGCAATGCTGTCAATTAATTGAAGAACAGGATGATTTACCTGCGATCTTGAAAGAGAGAAATTATAGGTTGAATAAATTGAATTGTAAAAATAGTATTCATGATATTCTTGACCAAACACATCATATGTCTCATTTTCTTCGTAATCCTCGTAAGAATAATCCCATTCATAATCATATCCCCTCTTTTCAAGATAGAATCCACAAATAGTAAAGTTTGAAACATTCAGCTCGGTATACTTGTCATTTTCATAATAATCATAATAATTTTCATTCTCCAGAACCGATTCACTATACTCTGGATCCCAGGAATATTGATTCAATCGCAGTGTAAGATTGAAAACTGAACCGCTTGAGAGATTGAATTTCTGTCCAATTCTCCAATCTATTAAAAATTCATCCTGTGAAGTTGGATAGGTTCCTTCGATTATTTCAATTCTTTGTCCAAATGTCGAAGATATAAAGAAATCCGGGTCTCTGAATTCGAAACGGGGGTTAATTCGTGCATAATTCACACCGGCATTTTTCCAATCTTCTTCCTCAATTATGGTATCTGTTGGAAGTGTTGAATTCGAGTAGAAATAACTTTTTTCTAAGCTCACATATAATTGAGGGTCGAGAGATTCATATTCCAGGCCGTTGTCATTCAATATGCCTCCGATATATTGGAGTTGTTCAGGAAAATCAAGAGTGTTGAGGAAATCGGGATCTTGAATTCGTACACTTCCTTGATCCAATTCGTCAGTTAATGCCATTTGAGTTAGCATTGAGCTGAAAAATCCATTTGTGAGCATGCTAAGTGTCGGAATTAATGCCAAGGATAAGGAAAGGATAAGAATAATGATTGCATTCTTTTTGCTATTGATAAAACCTTGTTTCACATAAAAGCCTAATAATGTCACAGTATTTTCCACTAATATCTAATTCAGCAAAGAATCGGTAATTTACGATTTTTGATAATATAGCCATGATAAATCTCCTTTAAAACTCTTTTGGTCAATTTAAATACAGTTTTAAGTAGGAAAATGTAATAGCGAGAACCTTTCCTTTACTGGAGAAAGGATTCAATCTGAGGGATTAGCTTGAGGATTTCATTAAGAAATCGCATTATTCTTGCCAAAAATTATTTTTAGTGATTGAATTTCTAAATTCCTAGATGTTATCAAGCAGAAAGTGGGATAATTCCTCAACAGTTTTTACCATCTTGATTTGAGAAGTGCTTGCGAAATCCTCTTCTGCTCCATATCCATACAAAACTGCAATAGAATCAATATTCTCACTTTGGGCGCCCTCGATATCATATTTTGTATCCCCGATCATTATAACCTGAGATTTCTCATTGTGAGTCAGTTCCCCAATGATTGCTTGAATAATCTCATTTTTTGATGTTCGAGTTAAATTTAAGTTAGATCCCACTATCTCAGTAAAATATTGGCTTATTTCCAAATTTTCCAGTATTTGCTTGGCATAAACTGTAGGTTTACTGGTTGCTACGTAACACTTGCACCCTTTTTGCTTTAAAGTCAGTAAGAGTTCGTGAATTCCTCCAAAAAGAATATTCTTATAGATGCCCTTTGCTTGATAATTTTTTCTGTAGAGATCTATTGCACGTTTGCCTGTTTTCTCATCGAAATTACAATATTTCTGAAAAGAAAGTAATAGGGGAGGACCAATAAAAAAATGGAGTTCTCTGTCTTCTAACCCAGGTTTCTGAAGTTTTTCGAGGGCGTACTGAACGGATTGAAATATTCCCTCTTTTGGATCAATCAATGTTCCATCCAGGTCAAATAAAATTGTGTGATATTTTCCCATAATTTTTCCTTCAGTTAAGCAATTGGAG
>JABCSI010000084.1 GCA_018238965.1 Promethearchaeota archaeon | reverse complement strand
CAAATAGATTAGTGAAACCGATTTCTGAAATTACTGAAAAAGCCATGTTGCTTGCTGCTGGTGATTCGACAGTCGATTTCAGTTCCCATCGGACGGATGAATTGGGAGAATTAAGCCAAGCAATAGCTCACATGATATATTCTCTTCAAGAACTCGAATTTGAAGTCAAGTTCATTATCAATAGTGTGGTAGATAAGTTGGTTTTCTTTAAAAATAAGAATTTAGATATAAAATGGACAAATATCCACGCCCAAAATTTAGGGGTGAAAATCAGACAAACTCCATGTTACAAGGTGATATTTAATTTAGACCAAATTTGTCCCGATTGTCCAGTCCTAGAAACGTTTTTAACCAGCAAATCCGCAGAACGCTATCGAATCACGAAAAATGAACAATACTGGGAGATTCGTACGTTTCCGGTGCATGATCAATCAAAAAATATGATCGGTGTGTTAGAAATAATCAAAGATATCACCCAAATGAAAAAAATGGAGAAAAAATTAAATCAATCCCAAAGATTAGAATCTCTGGGCCAACTTGCGGGGGGAATTGCCCATGATTTTAATAATCTTATTACGGTGATTTACGGCACCACAGAATTGATGTTAGCTGATATGGCTGAAAAAGACCCAAATCGAGAGATGTTACAAGCGATTCAAAATACTGCTCGTTCAGGTGCTAACCTAACAAAACAATTGCTGGCATTTTCACGCAAGGAAAAATCAGAACCAATCATAGTTTCGCTTAACAATATCATCATAGCTTCTGGAGAGATGCTCAGAAGAACTATTGGGCAAAATATTGAGATTAGATTAGAGCTGACGGATGATTCATGCAATATTTACGCAGATCCAGGACAGATTGAGCAAATAATTCTGAATTTAGTTATTAATGCCCGAGATGCTTTGCCCTCTGGAGGCATGATTTTACTAAAAACTGAGAATATTGAAATAATGCAAGATGCTGTTATCGGATTAAATAAGAAATTTGTGCCTGGTAAATACATTCAATTTTCAATCTCGGATAATGGTATCGGCATGGATTCTGAAATAATGGAACATATATTTGAACCCTTCTTCACAACCAAGGATCCTGGAGAAGGAACCGGGTTAGGATTATCAATAGTATATGGTAATGTGCTCCAAAATCAAGGTGACATTTCAGTCTACAGTGAAGTGGGAAAGGGTACAACATTTCATTTATTTTTTCCTTCGGCAAAAACGGAGGCAATTTCTTCAGAATCAATTTCAAGTTATGAAAAACAACTTCTGGATGCCTTACAGAAGATTATCCATAAAAAAATCCTTTTAGTGGATGATGATGAACAAGTTCTCGAATATCTATTATTAGGATTGAAAAAATATGGATTCTCTTGTTACTCGGCCAATAACGGGGAAAAAGCACTAAAACAACTTGAAATCCATGAAAATGAGATTGACATAGTAATTTCTGATGTAATTATGCCTAAACTTGGGGGAAAAGAACTCTTTTTCAAAATCCGAGAAAAATTTCCGCAAAAGAAAGTGCTTCTAATTTCAGGCTATTTGGGAACCAACCTTGAGTCCTCAGAAGTGAAAGAATACAATATTCCACTGTTACTAAAACCCTTCACAATCCCAGTCCTTCTATCTCGATTACTTGAACTCTTTGAAAACAAATAATTGAATTTCATATGGTTCACATGGTTCATTTTGGATAAATAATAAATCAGAAAAAAAAATTAGGCATATTGCAGCCATAAGTTTAAACGGAAAATTGGGCTTCGCTTGCCTTGTAGTCATCTCCGGTGCCCGATATTTTATACGTAATTTCGGTTGTCTCTCCGGCACCAAGTTCTTCAATTACCCAGACAAGCATATCTTTGCCTTCCAAACTTTCCACACTGCTGGTTTCAATGCTTTCTTCACCGTATTCGAAGTTACCAGGCACAATATCACGCAATTCCACATTGGTTAACACGGAATCTCCATTATTCTTCAAGCGCAATACAATTTCGTACTCGCCCTCGGTGGCCAAAGCAGTAATACGTTTGCCCTTTCGAATCTTTTTCCGTTCGTGAACAACAGGAATTGTAAAGACTTCAGGTTCGATGAGAATCGCTGCACCGCTGGGATAGGTATTGCCCCAGTACTTCACGTCAGACACAAATTCCGTATCTCGGGCGGGTTTATCGGCAGTAATTGTATATTTTGCCTTGATGATCATGCCCGGAAGGAACATACCCATTGCGCTGTCCCGGAGTTCCGAAAGGGTGATTTTAATCAAATGGGAGCTTTCTGAACCCTCATCTGCTGGGGTGATTTCCACAAAGGAAGGATCAATTGCAATTTCTTCACCGAGGTCATCCCAGTCAATCTCCTCATCGTCTTCGAAGCCCTCGTGATTATAATCTTCGGGGGGTCGAACAACGTAAAGTTCAATGTTTTCAGCTTCGGGAGGTAGATAACCAGCCTGAAGATTATCCTCGATTATCACTTCATTCAAATCTGCACCACCGGTGTTTCGGATTTGGTGCAAGACATCAAAGGCAGATTCACGGAAGGATAAGATGGATCCAACGGAATAATCCAATTTTCCTGCCATTAACGCAACTGCCAATTCGATATCATCAATGGTAATCAAGCACGATGTAGAAATCTTGCGTTCACTGATCAAGAAGAATTCCACAGTCTTGAAGAATTTCGGTTCCTCTCCATCTTCTGTTTCGGTTTCCCATGTGATAGATTCCCAACGGGCACCAGAAGCGATAGGTGGAATTTCATTTGGATCAATATCTAAGCGTTCCTTATTGGTGAGAGCATTCTTCACGTCCAAATTGACCAATTGAACTTGAAAATCGGATTCGTTTTCAAAGATCACTCGGCACTCATACATATCGGGATTATCATCTTCTTGATAGACCTCCATACCTACGAAGTTGTTGCTGTAGGCATCGAATTTATCGAATTCAATACCCGTAAGGGCTTTATTAGCGGAATATTCCACGAATACTTTCCCGGTATTGATTTTCTCTTCTGCCGAGGAGACTTCAATCGACATGTTTAAACTGATGATAGCTTCCTCGTCTGGGGTTAGAGTTTCGATGGTCCATTCTACAAAACCATCCACAATTTCAGCAGATCCTACAGATGTGCTTAAAATATCCACATTGGCATATCCTTCTGGAATTTCCTTCTTTATTTTTGCCTCCAATAAATCGAAATCTTTCGTATTCTTTGCTGTAATGTTGAATAAAATTCGATTTTCTTCACTGGTTGACAAGGAATAGGTTTCGAGCTCTTCGTTATTTTGGGTGGAAATAAATTCGGTGATTTTCAGAGCCGGTTGTTCAAATTCTTCTATTTCGTATTCGATCTCTGTTTCTGCCCCAGGATCTAAATTCTTGATTGCAATGGCATCATCAATTGAGGCGGGTTTATCCTTTTTGAAGGTGAGATCTATATCCCAGATCTTATCAGTTTCGGATGGGTTCGTAATTTTGAAGAGACCGGAACTTTTACGATCCTCCTCAATATCCTCCTCACCGTTGAATTCATAATGGGTCTCAATCTTTTCAATAATTTCTATCGGAACGAGTTCCCCATAGGCACCTTTATCTCCGAGGATAATCTCGCCTTCCTTCTTCCCAGTGGTTGAATCATATGTCTCAATCCCCTCAGTGCTTGGATCTTGATCATTATATTGAATTTCCCGGCTGGCTCCACCCTGAGATTTCAAAGCTTCGGCTTGTGCCCGTTCATCACCCTCACTGGCAGAAAATCCAGTATGGATTCCTGTGTTCATTCGATCTGCTGTGGATCGCACTGTTTGAAAGAATTCATCTAAGGGTTTTTGATCTTTGCGTCCCAATTTAACGTCTGTCCGTTTGTTATTGATTGCTTCCGTAATTATGTCTTTCGGTAAATTTCCGGGAGCAACATGCCCAAATCGTGCGAAAAATTCATCGGCACCAATATTGAAATCGCAACTTAGGGTTTTTTTATCCACAACTGCGATTCCAATATCTTTAATAGAATATTCGTTAGCCATTATTATATCTCCACTAAATAAATTGATTAGTTGGTACTGATTTTGTCGTAATTAGTAATAAAAATTTGCTTTGAAAATCATATGCAAATCATAGAAAAATCCTTGAAGTACAAATTATATTCGTTACTTTACTAAGATCTTGAAAGTTAACTTTAGGGATGTATTTTTTCCGAAAGCCATGACAATTTATGAGGGGAAAACCTTTACTAAGTGCTATGGGAAACGCTGATCTATTCTGGATAACATTCCTTCTAGGTTTGGGAGGGGCTATGTCGCCCGGAGCATTGTTAACCTATACGATCTACCAAGCCATGAAAGCTGGAAAAAAGAGTTACTTACCAGGATTACAGATTAGTTTCGGGCATGTGGTTATAGAAGTTGTTCTTATTGTGTTGTTACTTCTCGGTGTAGCACCCTGGATTCAACAAGAGCCGATTTTGATAGGAATTGGTCTTATCGGCGGATTGTTACTGGTGTTTTTTGGAGGAACGATTTTACGTGACATTGCAAAAAATAGAATTCAAACCGATTTCCTGCAAGGAAGACTACAGCATCCACAAGATACCCCAGATGTGAAAAATTTATCCAAAGGATCTTCTAAATCATCTACTAAACCATCTTCCTCGACTTCGATTTTTCGGCACCCTTTTTTTGCCGGCATGGGATTTTTGATGAGTAACCCATATTGGTGGCTTTGGTGGGCTACGATAGGGGTCACTCTTTTGGTAGATAATGATGTTTCCTTCTCCAATGGCCGGACTTTTCTCATCTTTGTTGTGGCTAAGGAATTGGGTCAGATACTCTGGTATACCGGCATTGCCATTACCATAGGATATACGCGCCAATTGATGACTCGGAAAATATACTTGGTGATCTTGGGTGTGTGCGGCCTCTTCATGGCCAGTTATGGTGTGTATTTGGCAATTTCGCCGTTCTGGATGCTTTGAATGATCAATATGTCAGAAAAGAAAAAGTTAAGAAAAGAAATACTCAAGAAAAAAAAATTGAAGATTGATTGATAATTGAAATTTTATATCTCTGAAGGAGGCACAATAGACTTTCCGGTTAGTTCTTTCAATTGATTAAGTTCTTGACGAATTCGGGCCATTTGTTGCCATAATTCTTCGGGCATATTGGGTTCTTCCTTAAAGAGAGCCTCCATGCGATCGTACTTCGCTAAATAATTATCGATCCAAATGGAAAATTGGTCATTGTATTCTTCCTTGGTATAAACTCGCCCATCGAATACACCCGCAAATAAGTCGCGTAAATCCTCATATAATGGCAGAATACCAACAGGTGATGTAATTCCACCGAAATCACCATGGATTCGACCTTCTGCCCACAGGACCCAAACTTTTTTATCCAATTTCGTATTCAAATATTTCCCATCTGCTGAATTCTTAAGGAAATAATTGGTAGCGAAAACCTTGGGACAATCGGTTAACTTTTTCCCGAAATTAAGGTGATTCTGGAAATATTTCGCCAGGGGAACAATGATAAAATCCATATTTGCCATCGGACTTGATTTTCTTATTCCTTCCGCTCCCAGAGTTGCAGAAGTGGTTTCCGATTCAATCGTGGCGCCAATAAAAACACCATGTTCCCAGTTGATACTTTCGACGACAGGTACCGTTGTATCCGAATCCCGTCCTCCGTATAAAATACCCGAAACCTTTGCTCCTTCGGGATCGTGCAACTTCTCATCCACATTTTCCAACTCATCGATACGCACAGTGAATCTGGCATTGGGATGAGAAATCGGAATTTCGTTCCCATTAACATCCTTCATGCCTTTGTGCCAATTTCCTGCGTGGTTTGCACCTTCATTTGGAGTTTCAATATCCCCCATGCCCGTCCAATATACTTCTCCACTTTCGGTGGTTAATACATTGGTGTAAATGATTTCCTTCGGATTGGTGATAACATTATAAATAACGGGATCGTCCTTGGGATTAACATCCTTGATTATGCCGAAAATCCCCTGCTCAATGTTTACAGCCCGCATTTCCCCAGCTGAACCCTCCCGAATATAAACAATGTCATCGCCCACAATGGTGGCGCCCGGAATCATGGCAGTACTCGTCTTTCCACACGCGGAAGGATAGGCCCCCGCGAAATACGTCTTCCGACTATTATCCAAGGGATAGAAGGCGGATAGAAACATATGCTCCGTTAACCAATCGGAGTGATTGGCCCGGTATATGGCCAAACGGAGTGCTAATTTCTTGCATGCCAAACTATTCCCAGCATATTGATTGTTGACTGAAAATACCCGATATTCCAAGGGATCGATATAAATTCGCCTTTGGTCGACATTTTTCGTGCACCCACGTTCGTCTAAAACGCCAGCAGAGTGCCAAAAATAGAAGAAATCGTCCTTATCTTCCAGGGAATCTTTAAAATGATCATAACCCGGGCGATAGAGAAGATCCTCCGAATGTCCTACATAGAATGAATCGGTTATCTGCAGAGCAGCAATTGAAAAACGAGACTTGGTCGGCCCAAGACAGAAAAAGCGAACAACCATCGTTTTACCGCCCATTGCATCATCCATGAATCCTAAAATCTCAGATAATCCGGATTCCCGTTCCACGACGTTTAATCCCCGGCTGAGAGTCTGGCCCTCGGGCAACAGGGTGGCAGTGTGAGCTTTATCCCGTGCTTGATCAAAATAGCCATCATAATGGATGGTGTGTCCTGAAATTTTGAGCTTATTCTCTTCCCCATAATCTATGGCGAGTTGGCGAAAAAGGGCAATATCTTCTTTGACATCGGTAAAAACCAGCACTTTGGCGGGTTTCATAAGTTCTATGGCTTCATTAACGACCCGCATAACTTTTAGGTTATGGAGCGCTTCAAGTTTCGCTCGGTCGACCGGGGACATTTCATAAGTATGCATGTTGATCTCTCTCAATTTCTAAGAAGTCAATATTTGGTTGAAAGAAGTAACTCTTTAAAAATGTTTTTTAAAAATTGATTTTCAGAATCACATAATCATGAAAGGTATCCTATTAATTTGTAATTTAGAGCAAAATATAATTAAAATTTGACCCATTTGATGGTTAATCTAGAAAAAAAGATCCCTAATTGTTTTGACCAGTTAAAAGTGAAAAATAATTAGGATTAGTTTGATTGATATTGTTTTGTTCAAAAGCCCATATCCGTAAATTATCTCAAAAACACCTCTTGTACCAGCTGCTCTAACTGTGGAAAGCGCTTGGCATTAATTACTTGGCTTATTTTTGCAAATTGGGTGAAGGTGGACAATAACGATTCGGATACCTTGAGAGATCTGGTGAATTGAGTAATCTTCTGCTGTGCTAAGAAAGATTGGCCTTGAAAAACATAACAGACACGAAAATTACCTAGCGCTTGCATAGTAATTGTATATTCCCCGAATTTGGCCCGATCAAGTCCATTCGCAAAAATTTCATTACTGAAGGTATTGATCGCCGTGAGAAATCCCCCGAAAAGTTCCTCACTAAAATCCCATTCATCGGAAAATACTTGGGTAAAGAGTGGCAGACCCCCGGTAGTAATCACCAAGAATATCATCGGTTTTTCCTTTTCATAATCAATTTCTGGAACTGCTCTCCTTTTAATCATTGTATCCATTTGTTCAGTGATTCAGGCAATTTTAATCCGTTCTGACATAGGGACGTTCTGGGTACGGAATTTTTTCCAGACATCCATTTTTTGGAGTAAAACATCATGTTCCTTAGACACTTTGCGGGCAAGTCGCCCTAATCCAAATTCCTTTGCGATTTCTTGTGCAGCTGTAAGTTTCTGGCGTGCCTTCGTGATTTCCAACTGGATTAAAGCCTGTCTCGCTTGGAGAATGTAAATTTCAACAATCAAACGTGATGAATGCTGCTGTTGGGCAAGAGCGAGTAGATCATTTAGGAGTTCGTTGAGTTCTGACAAAATTTCGATATCTTCGGTTAATTCAAATTCTTTTTGCAAGAGTCTAACTAAGTGTAATATAGCGCGTTCACGCATTTCAAACACTATTCCCGAATCTTTAAGTTGATCACGTAAAATGGTTTCTGCCTCAACCCGATTACGGCTTCCCGAACTTCGACCTAATAATAAAGCCCGATTGATCGGAAGATGACAAGTGGCAAATACATCTTCGGGTGATTTAAGTTCTTGCTGTAATTGATCCACATAGGATTGGGCTAAATCTAATTTATCATCATTAAAGGCAACAATGAATAAGGAGTCGCATACGAGTTTCTTCAGATCATCAAGTCCCATCATCACCGATAAAGATAAAGCTTTATTCAATGTATCAATTGCATTTTCGAATTTTCCCAATTCACCATATAGCATCCCTAAGTTATTTAACGCCATAAATTGATAAGGATAATTTTGGAGTGCTTCTGCACGCGTTAAACCTTTCAAATTATAGTGCAGTGCCTGTGAAAGCTCTCCCATATTCATATAAGCCATATTTAGACTTAAGAGAATACGAAAATCATCTATTTTCCGATATGATTCCTGAATAGTATCCGCGCGATTTAGGAAAGAAAGAGCTTTTTCAAAAGATCCTTTTAGCAAGAAATGATTTCCCATAAACCATAAAACTTCCACCAGATCAGGAGAATTGTTGAGTGTTTCTTGAATTTCTAATGCTTTGAAATGTAAAGGTTCTGCTTGATTCACTTCCCCCGTCAAATCGTAAGCAAATCCAAGATGAACTAATTGCAATGCTTCTAATTTATTTTTTCGCTTTTTAGCTGCAAGATCTTGTGGGTCACAATGCAAGAGGCATTCTGCTGCCTTTTTTGATAATTCCATAGTTTTAAGATAATTCCACAACCATCCGTAACAGGACCCAGTAATTAGCAATGCCTCAACTTCATTTAAGCAATTTCCCGTTTCCTTGCTTCTGACTTGAATTCGTTCCATAATTTGGATAGAATTCGCATAATCACCTAAATTCGATAGAATTTTTCCTTTCAATAAGGCAAGATCTTGTCCCTCCTCCGAGGTAAACTCCACATTTTGCTCATATTCAGAAACTGCCTGTAAGGCTTCCCGAAATAAACCTTGTTCATACAGATGAAACGCATGCTCGCGCGGGTTCGACGGAATGGTCATGGGTGATTTATATTAGTCACTTTGATAATTTATTTGTATATGTTTGTACATGTTTTTGCAAAATTTGTTGAGGAACTTGAGGAACTTGAGAAAATGGATGTAATTGAGAAATTTATTCGCGGAATTTGCTCAAATTTTTACTCCATCCAGCATTGTCAACTTTGAAAACTCCTATGCAGAAGAAAATTGTCGATTTACGCTCAGACACAGTCACAAAACCCTCCCCAGCAATGTGGAATGCACTGAAAAATTTGGATAACACAGCATTGGGGGATGATGTAATGCAAGAAGACCCCACAGTAAGCGAGTTGGAAAAAAAAGCAGCCCAATTGGTGGGAATGGAAGCTGCGCTATTCGTTACCTCAGGAACCCAAGGAAATCTTATTTCCATTTTGGCCAATACCACCCCTGGAGAACAGATCCTTGTCGAGGAACATACTCATATTTTTAATTATGAGGTAGGAGGTGCAGCCCGTATTGGGGGTTTAACAGTACGTCCTTTCTCATCTGATCACGGCCAATTTGATCCAAAGGATTTAAAACGACTTATTTCGGACCATTCCGACGTGCACGAAGCCCGAACAACGTTGCTTTGTCTGGAAAATACTCATAATTCCCACGGTGGTACCATACTTCCCCCTTCACTCTTCCAAGCAAGCCGTGTTTTTGCCGATGAACACAATTTGAAGATTCATTTGGACGGAGCCCGAATTTTTAATGCGGCGGTCAGGTTGGGGATCCCAGTAACCGAATTCACCCAATATGCGGATTCGGTTCAATTTTGCCTATCGAAGGGTTTGGCTTGCCCAATAGGCTCGATCATTGCAGGAACACGGGAATTTATTGAAAAAGCATTGAAATTCCGCAAACTCCTCGGGGGTGGGTGGCGCCAAGCAGGGATATTGGCATCTATGGGTTTAGTTGCCCTTGAATCACCATGGATCGACCGTCTGGCGGAAGACCACGCGTTAGCCAAGCTTTTATGGAATGAATTGAATTCGCTTGAATTACCCATTAAGGTTCTTGAGCCAGAAACCAATATGTTGATGCTCGAATTGCTACCGGAGATCCCATGTGAAATGTCAGATTTTATCCAAAAACTAAACTCTGTCGGAATCTTGGCATTTGTGGATCGAAATCGAGTCAGATTTGTTACCCATTTCGGTCTGACGGAAGATGATATGCACTATTCCGCACAGCAAATCGGTGACGTGA
This sequence comes from Promethearchaeota archaeon, assembly GCA_018238965.1. GTDB lineage: Archaea > Asgardarchaeota > Lokiarchaeia > Sigyniarchaeales > Promethearchaeaceae > Harpocratesius. Next base: position 2,865 of record JABCSI010000084.1, on the reverse strand, counting down.
TCCGATCCGTATTAAGGTAAGCCAATCTGTATTAGAGTAAGCTGATCCGTATTGAATAAATCAAACCATATTTGGATATGTTGATCACTTTTCGGCTAAGTCGATCCCTTTTTGGGTAATTATTCGATTAATTTGATCCTACCACAAATTACTCGGTAATTGGGCGAAAAAATTTAATTGTTCCCTATTTTTTTCTACCTTGGCAATGTGTTTTTGAGGGAAAATGGAGAATTTGGAATAAATGCTGGAGAATATATTTTTACTTGCATGTGAAGTTCATAACGGACAAGTTCATGCACCCCCCTTACATTCCCGCTCGATTTTCAAATCCAAAACCTATTTTGCCTATCCCGACGAGGAGATCTTTGACTCATCACCTGATTTAGTCGATTCGGTCATTCAATCCCAAGCTTCGGTAATCCATCAATCGCCTACCTTCACCCAATTTACGGAAGATTTTCTGTATCAGCACACAAAGGCACTTAAAATACGCGATATGACTCTGTTGGTGGTCCCCTTGCCAAATAATCACATATTGGGCTTGATTTTTGATAAGGATGAAAACCCCCTCGATTACAGAAATGAATTGCTACGATTATTGCTCGATTATATTCTTGAGAAATATTTTCGGAAAGCCAAGAGTAACAATAAAACAACGTTGTTGCTAACTCTATTTGTGGATCTACGAAAATATACAGACGAATCCCTCCTTTTCAAACCTTCCGTAAACGAAATCCAGTTTTATAGGGGAGAACCCTTTGTGAAGGTCTTTGTTTATGGACTGGATTTTGCGGGGAAATCTTCTTTGATGAGACTGCTATCAACGGGAAAATTCGATGAAGACTTCTTCATTCCCACTAAAAAATTCCGAATTACGAATATATCCTTGGATTCGGAGGGATATGATTCAGGAGTCAAATTATCGTGTTGGGACATGCCGGGGCAGAAGATTTTTCGAGAAGATTGGTTACGGGGAGCTCAGGCCAGCAATCTACTTGTTTTTGTCTTGGATGTTGCAGATACAACCCGTTTTAACGAATCAAGGAAAGCCCTCTGGACGATGCTCAATCTCTTTGAGTTGAAGAATCTCCCCCTCATTTTTCTACTGAATAAAACCGATTTGCTGGACAATCCGCTTGAACAGGAAGACTTGGAACATTATAGGAAACTTTTTGGGTTGGAAAATATTGGTGAGCAGGATCGGATAATCCAATTAATTCCAACCAGTTTGCCTAAGCGCCATGGGATCGACCGGTTGAATCAGGAGATTCGGCAAATGGTTTCCCATCTCATGATTTTAAACGGGATTTCGGAATCCTCCCCAATGTTGAAATAATTCGAATGGGACAAATCAAATTCTTGTAGAACGGTTGGTAAATCAGGAATCCAAACCATCAATCTGCTTCTCCAAGTCTTTTCAATACATTCCGATTTTCATCCAATAATTCTTTGACCAATTGAATATCATCATTTGATAATCCTACTTGTTCATCCAATCCTACATGCTCATTTTGAAACATTTTTCTTATAGTTTGAATTCCAATTGAGAGCGCTGCAGATACATGCAGATTGTAGTGTTTCAAAAATTTATAGTCTTCTTCACGGATAGTAGTAGAGACATTTCGAGTTTGAGCTTGAGTTTTGGTTTTAGTTTTAGACATTGTTTCACCATGAATTATAAAGAATTACACATTAATATACATTTTTATGAATGTACTTTGTGTTAAACTTTCATATTTTGTACCAGAAATTATCAAAATTTGCATCTCACCACTTTGAATTGAGTGTGTATAATTTGGTTCCAAAATGATCTCGACAATATTCAACAAAAATCTCTCCATTCAAAGATAGTTTGTTTTCTCACATAAAAAATAAAATAGTGTGTATAAAAATTACATAAACTTAAATATTAAAATTACGTAAGTAACTTAAGAAGTAATTTTACAAATATTGTTGAGCTAAAATGAATCGAAAAAATCCATCCACCAGCAGGAAAAAATACTACTATGCACATGATGCATCCGATTTTCATGTTTTTCCGGCATCTGGCAATTTCGACAATAAAAAGTAAAATTTACAAATTAAAAATCAAGGACAAAAACCAAAATGTTTGAAGAGGAACAAATTTACAATAATCTTACCGATGAACTGGCTCACTTGGAAGGGATTCTTTATAATCTCCGCCAAGAAACCCGGAACCTCGAAGAATATCAACCTGAAGCTGCCGAAAATGCCCTCGAAAGGGTAGAAGGAGCAATGGAGAAGTTTGAGGAAGCAAAAGAAATTGCAGCAGAATCCCGTATCCACCTAAGCAAATTCCTGGACCAAGCAGCCGTTGCTGCCAATATGTATGATCGTGCACAATCTAAGTCCGATTCCCCTGCTGTTGCTCGGGATGCCGAAAAGGCGAAAAACTCAGCGGAAAAACTGCGAGCCAAAATCGATCGCAGTCTTGATAAATTATCGGGAAGGGTCGAAAAACTGAAAATATCGGTGGAACGTGCCACATCCAAAATAAACGTTGCACAGATTAAAGCCAGAACCCAGGAAGAACGCGATCGCAACAAAAAAGTCAGAATCAACTTCACTTTACCCGAACATATGAAAGACGACTGGAAAGATCTGAGTGATGAACTCGGCATCAGTGTTTCCGAGATGATTCGCGATGCTATGGGCGAATTCAAGGAAGGAATTAAATCCTTGGAAGGTTTAGACAAGGATTTGGGCAAGATGGGAGCCAAGCTTGGTAAACTCGGAGACAAATTCGGAACCAAAATCGGAAATTATGTCAACGAAGAGGTCGAAAGAAGTATGGGGAATAATCCTTATAGGCGCCCCTCCACTCCCCAACCTCCTAGGCAGAAC
>JABCSI010000083.1 GCA_018238965.1 Promethearchaeota archaeon | reverse complement strand
CCGGTATATCGAGTATCGAATTGGCGGACAGAATACTCAATGAAACTGGAGTAGCCTGTCTTCCTGGTCCTGCGTTTGGGAAGTATGGAGAAGGTTTCTTGCGCTTTTCTTATGCAACTTCCATCGAAACAATCAATAGCGCTATTGAGGCCATGCGTCCTTTCTTCGAGTCTCTCTAGTTGAACTTTTTTATACTCTCTTTTTTGTGAAGAAAATTTTTTTAGGACTAAAATCAAATTACAAAGTGAAAATCATGGTTTCTCTAATACTTGTTGGCTATGGTGGTGTTGGTCGTGCTTTGATCGATATCATGCATAAAGATAAAGACTATCTGAAGCAAAATTACGGTTTTGAACCAAAAATCAAGGCCATTTGTGAAATGAAAGGATCCTTGGTTAATGAAAATGGTATTGACATTGCATCATTAATTGGTGTGAAGGATATTACCCAATTACCTGACTGGAAAGAAGGCAAGGCTGCCTTGGATGTGATTAAAGAAATTAGCGCAGATATACTCGCGGAATGTTCCTGGGCATCGAAGGATGGTGAACCCGCAACCACCGTGTTGAAAACCGCCATGCAGAATAAGATGAGTGTGGTTTCATCCAATAAACCTCCATTCTATTTGAGATACAAAGAAATGAGCGATATTGCCAAAGCCAATGATGTGATGATGAAGATCGAAAGCACAGTATTGAGCGCCGTTCCCGCATTGGCAGCTAAGGATTCCCTTGCCGGAACCCACATCAAGAGTATTAAGGGTATTTTGAACGGAACTTGCAATTATATTTTAACCCGGATGACCCAATCCAATTTACCCTTTGGCGATGCACTGAAAGAAGCCCAAGACTTAGGCTATGCGGAAGCAGACCCAACTATGGATATTAACGGAAAGGATGCTGCGGGAAAAATTGTTATTCTTGCCAACGCTTTACTCGGATGGGATAAAACGATTAAGGATATTGAGGTCACGGGAATTGACATGGTCACCGCCGAAGATATCGAAAACGCGAAGAAGGATAATAAGTATATTAAGCATGTGTGCTCCGCCAAGGATGGTAAATTATCGGCCGGTGTCGAATTGATTCCGATGGATTCTACCATGGCAGTTATGGGTTCCCTGAATCTGGTAGAAATTGATACCGAACATGCAGGACCCTATACATTTATCGGCCGTGGTGCCGGTGGTCCTGAAGCCGCAGCTGGTGTTCTAAGTGATATCATTAACATCTCAGTGCTGAAGTATTCCAAATAAATAACACTCGGGGAGTTGAATATTACTCTCATTTTTTAATTTATCAAACTATAAAAAAAATCAATTTTTTTTTCTCATATCCTTTGTGAGGGAGATAGGCAAATGGAAAACAATGCAGATAATTCACCTAACATATTCCCAAATCTCGTACGTATAGATTTGGCTCAAAAAAAGATTACTCGGGAACGAATTACCGAATCCCACCCCTTACGCTTCTATGCTGGAAAAGCTTTATCCTCCAAAATCATCGCTGATGAAGTTCCGCCTACTTGTGATCCTTTGGGGAATGAAAACAAATTTGTTATCACCACAGGTTTTCTCACAGGCACCCCAGCTCCCAATTCGGGAAGAGGTTCCGTAGGGGCAAAAAGTCCCTTAACCCTTGGTATCAAGGAGTCCAACGTCGGAGGGCGAACTCCCGTTCTTATGATGCGAAATAACCTCCGTGGATTAGTTTTGGAAAATCAAGCCAAGGAATGGGTCATTATCAAAATTCAAGATGGGGCGGTCGAAATTCTCGATGGTGCACCCTATGTTGGATTAAATAACTACGCGCTTACGGAAAAACTTCTGGAAGACTTTGGCTCAAAAATGGGGGCATTTTCCATCGGTATGGGGGGAGAACTGCTCTTTGGTAACTCTACCGTGGGCTGCACCGATATGGAAGGATATCCCTCCCGACACGCTGGTCGTGGAGGAATGGGAGCAGTTATGGGTTCAAAGAAAGTTAAAGCCATCGTGGTGATTCCTCCTAAACACTCTTTAATGGAATTTGCCAATCGGGATGCTTTCCTAGAAAAATCCCGACCATGGTTCAAAGCCCTCAATATCGCACAAAAAGAAGCAAAACATGTATTTGGTACTCCAGGATGTGTCATGGCAATGAACGAATCGCATGGCCTCCCAACGCAAAATTATCGAAGGGGTCAATATGAAGACGCAGAAAAAATCTCTGGAGAAGCACTCCATGATCTCATATTAAAAAACAACGGAAAGTTCGGTTTGGCCTGTAGTCCTGGCTGTGCCATTCAATGTTCAAATATGGTTATGGATGAAGCCGGAAATCATGTGACCTCGAGCTTAGAATATGAAACCATTGGGCTTTTGGGATCAAATATTCTTAATAACGATCTTCTCAAGATTTCCCGATTGGATCACCTCTGTGACGACCTTGGTATAGATACAATTGAAACCGGGAGCTGTTTGGGGTTGTTTATGGAAGCGGGTATAATTGAATGGGGAGATGCGGATAGTGCAATTCGTCTAGTTGAGGGTATGTATCAAAATAATCCCGAAAGTATGCAGCTCGGATTGGGTGTTTATGAATTGGGAAAGGCGCTTAAGGTGGATCGGATCCCCCATGTGAAGCGCCAAGCCTTTCCGTCCTACGAGCCCCGAGCACTTAAGGCACCCGCGGTCACCTTCCTAACCAGTCCCATGGGTGCAGATCATACCGCAGGGGATGTAACCGGAGATCATGCCCACTTACCCGAAGGCAAGTTAGCATTATCTAAGGAACGACAGTTAACCACTTATCTGGTAGATTCGATGGGGATTTGTTATTTTGTAGGTCCTTCTCTCGAATTGACGGATACGATGGCACATTTGATGAAAGCGCGTTATGGTGATGCCCTCTATCAAGATGTGAATAGTTGGTTAAAGTGGGCGGCAAAATGTTTAGTCATGGAGCGGGATTTTAACACCGCTGCTGGATTATCTCCCGTAGATACTCTTCCCCAATTTATGCTGGATGAAAAATTAGAAGAAGCCCCCATTGGGTGGGATTTCAGCCAACAGGAACTGGAAACCTATTGGGAAGATCTCGAGTAAACGTTATGTAGAAGATTCAAGTTTTTTTTTTCCTAGTTTCTCCTATTACTTAAATCCCTTTTTTCAACCTAACTTTTATCCTGTAATCATTATATATGCAAATTTTGAATTTATTGAAGATATAAGTGAAATGATAATCTATTCATTCTAAAGTTTACTAAGTTCAGCAAAACATTGCATAGATTTATTACCATAAAATCAATATTTACATTAGGGTTGTTATAATCGATGAAAAATAAAAATGAGCAGAATACCATTGAGGATCTTCAAACACTCTTACTTGATTCCTTAAGTGAAATTAGTGATGTTTTAAAGACAGTTTCTCAAGTAAAAAGACTCCAAATCCTTGGTTTTTTGATTGACAGCCCTAAAAAATTCTCTTTTCTTCTTTTACGAACAGAAATCAGCAAGACTGCATTAGCAAACCATCTTTCCACATTAGTAGATGCTGGATTGATTGAGAAAATTGTTCGAGGGAGCTATAAAATTACAAACGATGGGTTTAATTTCATAAAAGCAACTGTGAATGCATATAAAGAATCCGAAATGCGAAAGGAGATAGAAGAAGAAAAGAAAAGCCTTGAAATATTCAAGTTTTATCATACTTTGGAGGAAAAAACTAAAATGAACGAAAAAATTGTAGAGTTTAAATCAGAATACCAGGATGGTGCTATCTCCTACTTAGCTGCATTAACCGGTGTCTTAAAATCTCTGGGTTCTGATTTGGATATTGTTGATTTAGGAGGGAGAACTGGATACGGATTCATTACAAATGTATCTAAGGGTAAAATCTGTCCTTCTGGACCTACTGCGATGTCTGAAAGTTGTTGGAGCGAAATATATAAAGGTAGTGGAAGTTTTGGATGGAAATTTAATATCTGGTTTGAAAATCGGTCATTTCCACAAAAATCTAGACCTCTCTCACCGGAAGATTATGCAAGAGCAAATGATTTTTTTAACCGAGTTAAAGAAACGATTGACAAATACGAAAAACCTGTTGTTATTTGGGGGATTCCTGTTCCAGAATATGGAATTGTCTATGGATATACCGAAGATTCCTATACTGTGAGTACATTTCGAACTGTAATTAACGAAGAAGAAACTCCAATAAAATTCGATGCCCTTGAGGCACCTGGATGTATGGATTTAATCTATTTCACCGATCAGATTGAGATCGATTCAAAGGAGGAGGACCGAAAGTCGGTAGAAAGAGCAGTAATTATGGCCGAAGGAAATGGTGTTGCCCGTAATGGTTATGCTGCAGGCTCTGAGGCTTACGATGAATGGGCAGATGTGCTCAATAATCTTGAGTTGGAAATTGATGCTTTCGGCAATAGTTATGTCATTGATTGTTATTGGGAAGGGAAACGTATTGCTGCTGAATATTTAAGAAGACTTTCCGAGCGTTTTATAAACCTGCCCCAATCAAAAATTTTATTGCAGGCCTCCGAAGAATACAAAAAAGTTGAATCTTCATTCAAGGAGCTTTCAAAATTGTTTCCCTTCTTCTCAAAAAATCACAAGGATGATTTAACAGATGATAATCGTAATAAAGGTGCTCAATTATTGAAATTGTCCAAAATAAATGAAGAAAAAGCCATCAAATTCTTGAAGGATGCTCTGAAAGCATGGAAATGAAGAGACAATAAACAACCATTTAAAATCAACATCCGATTTTTTTCCTTCTTCCCATTCACAATAAAGAAATCAAGTTTTAGAGCGCAAAAACGAACACAATTCCTGCATATCATCCAATGGATTACCACTCATCGGGCTCTCTCGGGCCTCATAAATTTTTCGGGGGTGAAAATGATGAGGACGAGAAGTCACTTTCCAATGTTGGTCATAATTATCAAATCGACATAGATCCTGATCCAAATGAGAATAAACGATAGAATAGGAATATTCATTATAATTATTGTACTGAATGTATACGATTGTAGCATCAGTTAACCGATATTTTACTCTTTTTAATTTTAGATTTATTTCCTTTTCAAGAATTAAATCAAAACATACATCATCAAATATTTTTATCGCGACCAGAAGATTCCTTTCAGATGCTTTCAACTTGGTAGTTTCACCATTGATTTTTGATTTGGTGAAGTTCTTTCTGATCATCAAGAAGGTTTTGAATAACTATAGCATCATCCTCAGCATTTCGAATCTTTCCAGATTTGCTATCAGTTAAAAATAATTCAATTGAATCATATTTCCATTTCTGCAAGATTTTCTCCATCTCTTCAACGATTATTCTGAGCTTACTATTGATTAAATCTTCTGCTAATTCTTTATTTATGGAAACTTGTGTCATAACTCTTCAATTACTATTACACAATTTATACATTTAAATTTCCATATTCACATTAGTTCTATTAGAATATGAGTACGATTCGCATCGATGAAAATCAAAAAAAATTCGAAGAATATATTCGAAATCATGGTTTAAATGATTCCTATACTTTTGTTAAATCAATTATAAATAATGAGATAAAAAATAAGTTGTCAATACTCAAAATTAAGAATTTCTTATTTTCCTTACCTGAATCATCAGAATACATCGAACCCACTATTGAAATTTTCTTCAAGAGGAAAGAGGGTTTAAAGAAAATTGATTATTTTAAAGATTTTCACCATAGATTCGATAAGATATTAGCACAAAAAGCAACTTCTTTAGACGAATTTAAAAAATTTAAATTAATGAAAAATGAATTTAGATTAATTATATCGGTGAAATAATTTGGTAGTTTTATCTGAGGATTATTTTACAATTGCAGATAATTTATCCAAAGAAATAAATGATGAGATATACGTAAGAACAGCGGTAAATAGACTTTATTATGGAATTCTGCATTTCATTGAAGAAAAATACAAAATGGTGCTTCCAAATGTTGGAACTCATAAAATCTTGAAGAATTTTTCAAAATCTTTTTCATATAAAGAAAAATTAGACAAATTAGAGCAAGAAAGGGTTAATTCTGATTATTTTCACCACAGATCTATTTGTTTAGATTCAGCTAAAGGTTGGAAAGATGACATAATTAAAGAAATTAGTCAAGAGCTTGATCCCGGATCGCCTAGTGCATTAGAAGTATTATACAATGAACTCAAAAAAGATTAAGCAGAGTTTACTCTATAAAATCAATTCAGTCCCCTATATTTTGAAAAACTCAACAACTAACATCAATTATTCTCTTCTAAATTGTAAAGAAGCCGAATTAATGCAATATCTTTTTCTGGTAGGTGGGGGTCCATCCTCAAAAATGTGTCCTAAATGGCCACCACAGTTTTTGCACACGATTTCATCCCGGATCATACCAAAAGAAAGATCTTGCTGTGATATTACCTTGTCATTGCTAACGGGTTGTGTAAAAGAGGGCCACCCACAGCTGGACACAAATTTATCCTCCGAGGTGAACAAAGGAATCCCACAAGCAGCGCATGCATAAACGCCAGGTTCAGTAGAATTCCAGTATCGACCAGTAAAAGGACGTTCAGTGCCCTTTTCCCGAAGAATGTGATATTGCTCCTCTGTTAAAATGGATTTCCAATCCTTTTTTGACTCGTTTTTGGACTCACAATCGTCAGACATCGAAATTCGCCTAAGATAATACATGATTGAGGAACTATAAAAATGTCTCTTTAATCATAAAAGATTATTCGGAAAAACACGAATGATATTAATCTGAAAATCGCCAAGGAGTTTAATGTGGAAGGAATTTTTCACCCATCTTGCATACTTCAATTTCTAATTTTCATTGAAAAACCCGCCAATTCTCGATTTTCCCCCGCTAACCGCAAAAAATTAATAGTATCGTAGACTGAAAATAATATCGATCAATGGACTCCCCTTGGCGTTAAAATTCATCTAAACTGAGTTTTGGCAATATAGAGTTCGATTGATATGAATTTAGCGCAAGCTAAAGGAAGCTGATAACAATAAATATCTACGACGTTTACCCACAAGACCTCATTGGCTCAGTGGCTGAAAAGCTCAAAGCCGAGGGATCCATCGAAGCCCCGAAAGAAGCAATTTTTTGGAAAACTGGATGGTTTAAAGAATATCCGCCTGTCGACTACAAAAATTTCTGGTATATACGTGCTGCCAGTCTTCTCCGCAAACTCTACCGCAAACCAATCGGTGTGAATAGGTTAAAGAAAGTATACGGAGGGAGAGATCCGGGATATGTGCATTTGAAACATAGTGCAAAAGGATCTGGAGCAATTATCCGCCGAATTTTGCAACAATTGGAAAAAGCAGGTTATGTCCAGAAAGTTGAGAAAGTCGGACGGAAAATAACCAACAAAGGTCGTTCACTCTTAGATGCTACCGCAGCCGAAATACTGAGAGCAGAAACAGCCCAATAAAAGAATCTAGGTTCTTTCAACCGTTGACGGATGTTGACATAAAAATGAGTGATGATGAAGAATTAAAAAAATTGAGAGAGCAACGCATGGCGGAAATGGCTCAACAACAGCAGGCCCAGCAACAGCAAGCGGCCGCTCAAGCACATCAAAAACAAACCTTAGATGCGCAGAAGCAGATGTTGTTAGCACAGATCCTAACCTCGGATGCCCGGGCCCGGTTAGCCAATATTAAACTGGCCAGAAGGGAATTCGCAGAAGCGTTGGAAATGCAACTGATCCAAGCGTTTCAATCAGGGTCCTTGCGTGGAAAAATCCCCCTCAATGACGAGTACTTCAAATCCCTCTTAGTGCAACTTCAGAACAACAACCAAAAACGAGAACGAAAAATAACTTTTCGCTAATCTCGACAATCTACACAAATATCCAAACTAAATAAACAAAAAATACCAATTATCAAATAAAAAACGTGAAAAATCATGGCAAGAAATAAAGACTTACCCCGAAAACTACGCTTGATGAAACATAAAAAGAAAAGCGGCAACATACCCACTTGGGTGATTGTTAAGACCAAAGGCAAAGTTCGATGGTCCCCCTATTCCCGTAGACATTGGAGAACTCAGCGTCTGAAATCATAGACCGCTGCTAAAATCTAATCCAAATAGGATGGCGAAAAAATATGGCAAAGAAAAAAGTCATTAAAAAAGTAATAACCGACGATAACCAATCGAAGAAGGTTAAAGTTGATAAGCGAGTAGAGCGGGAAGAATCTAGGAAGATCGAACAAGAAATCTTGGAAAAATCTAAGGCTAAGAAAGCAATCGACGCATTTAATGTTGAAGATGCTCCCGAAGGAAAAGAAGAAGTCTCTGACATTGAACAGGAAATTTTTGAAGATGAAGAGGCCGAATTCGAGGAAGAAATCCAAGAAGAACGATTTTACGTAGTTCCGTTGGCAAAAAAGGGATTTGAAAAAGCACCCCGATGGAAAGCCGCTAAAAAAGCTATGATTGTCTTAAAAGAATTCTTAGTTCAACACATGAAGCCAGAAGGTGCAGTTTACGTTTCCCAAGATATCAATGAACGGATTTGGGAGCGCGGAATTAAACACCCCCCAAGAAAAATTAGAATTAGAGTCACGAAAAGTGTAGATGGTATTGTGCGGGCGTACTTAGCCTAAGCATTAGGTCCACAGAATAATTTTAAACCTATTTTTTATCTCTTCTCTTGTTTCTCAAAAAATGAAAAGGTTACTGTAAAAAAATGCCTGTAAAGAAAGATGTCGTATTCGGGTCCTCCAATATTGGAGTGAGCCTTGCGATGAATAATAAATATTTCATTCACCCTCCAAAAATCAATCCCAACATCATCGAATTTGCCAAAAAGATCCACCCTGACATGATTTCCATAGAGACTTTTATCGGGGGCGGTTCTGTAGTGGGTGCTTTGGTCGTAATGAACTCACATGGAATTGTGGTACCTAGCACAATCCAAGAGGATGAAATGGAAATTCTGCAGAGTAATTTTGCAAAGGATTTTCAAATCACTGTTTTGGAGACAGAGAACAATGCATTTGGGAACTTAATTTTATGCAATGATAAAGGCGCAATTATTTCCCCAAAACTCGGCGAAGCAGCAGAGGTAATCGAAAATGCCTTAAAAGTCCCAGTGAGAGTTTTAGAATTTGCGGGATCCGATTTAGCCGGCTCGTGCGGTTTGGCAAATAATCATGGTGTTTTGGTGCATCCGATGGTTGATGAAGCAAGCGCACAAATCATCTCGGATGTTCTTCAAGTAGATATCGATGTTTCAACCGTTAACACTGGAAACCCATTTCTCGGTGGTGGCGCTGTGGTAAACGATTATGGTGCGATATTTGGGAGAGATTCAACAGGACCAGAGATCCAGCGGCTGCTTGAAATATTACAAATTGACTAAATCAAAAAAAATTAAAATGATGCACATTTTTTCAAACTATACTCTAATTAAAACGTGAACAGTTATGGGCGATTCTGAGATAAAAATTTACAAAATTTCCGGCAAATATAAGAAACTACACCAGTATTTTTCCTTTACGAAATACACAAGAGCTTTAAATCCCGAGGATGCTTTAGATAAGATCCTTTCGGTGGTTACGAGTCAGAGAATACTCCGAAGAAAGATTCAGATTACAGAAAATAAAGAAATCCCTGCGGAAGAATGTCCTGATTTATACATGAGAGAATTAGCCAATTTGTAAATCCATCCTTGGTCAAACTGGCTCTATATACTTCTAAAATTTATTAAACTTTTTTATCCTTTTCTTTCCGAAATTCTTTTCCCTTTTATCATTAAAATATCCATCCGTGAATCGCAATGAGCCAACCAACAGCAAATAATTCCGAACCACCCGTCGATGTGAACCAAATGATCTATCTCTATCAGGTTCTTGAAAATCAACAAGCCGCCCTCACTGAACAATTGACATTATTAAATTCGCAAATTCAAGGTGTCAGTACTTCCTTAATCAGCATGGAAGGGTTCAAAAGCGTTGGCGATGATCATGAAATCATCGTGGGTTTGGGGATTAATGCCTACACCTATGCAAAAATTGTAGATCCCAATCGCATTCTTGTTTCCGTCGGTAAAGATATTTTGATTGAAAAATCGTTGGAAGATAGCATAACGAGCATCAAAGAATTGAAGGAAAAATACCTCGGGATCCGGGAACGTCTGGGCAAAAATTTGCAGGAAGTTAATTCAAAAATCGAGGAAATCCGTCCTATTATCAATCAAGTATCGAAACAACGGTAATTATGCAATTTATGTTAAACCAGATAAGTAACCAAATAAATAATCAGATATTTCCGTGGATGTTGAAATTAGATGTTTAAGAAATTGAAAAAGGGGTTAACTTCTCTCTTTAAGGTCACCCTAAACGAAAAGAACATGGATAAGACCTTAGAAGAATTAAAAATCACGCTATTAAAAAATGATGTGGCCTTGTTCGCAGCCGAGAAAATCGTGGAAAATACCAAAGAGTTACTCGCAGGGATGGAAGTAGGCGCTTTTTCTAAAAAAGGAGTGTTAAGAGGCGCGGTCGAAAAATCTATCTTTGAAATCTTGAATGTTCACCATCAATTTGACTTAATTCATGAAATCACCAATAATCATAGAAGAAATCATCCCTACGTAATCATGGTTCTGGGTGTAAATGGGACGGGTAAAACTACCACTATTGCCAAACTTGTACAATTACTAAAGAATAACAATGTTTCCGTGGTGGTGGCAGCTGCAGATACATTCAGAGCAGGGGCCATAGAACAATTATCAAAACATATGTCTAATTTGAAAACACGGTTGATCAAGCAAAATTATAAAGCTGATCCGGCTTCCGTGGCATATGACGCTATTGATCACGCCATTGCAAAGAAAATCCAAACGGTTTTAATCGATACCAGCGGGCGCCAAGTTACCAACTTTAATTTAATTGAGGAACTCAAAAAAATTAAACGCATCAACACCCCTGATCTAATTTTATTCGTGGGTGATTCACTCGCCGGAAATGATGTTTTAGTTCAGGCGGAGAAATTCAATGAAGCAGTGGGAATCGATGCCAGCATTATTACCAAATTGGATGCCGATTCCAAAGGTGGAGCTGCGCTTTCCATTGCATATATCACAAAAACCCCAATTATATACATTGGTGTTGGCCAGGGTTATGATGATTTATTACCCTTTGATTCAAAATGGTTCATTGAGATGATCATGGGAAAATCGCTCTGATTATCAAAGATATTTATCACAAACGTTTTTATCACAAACATTTTAATTAAGAAAAACTTGAACAAAGTGAACATATATGAGTATTGCAAAGGATAGTCCTAGCGCCACAATGACCGGATTGCAAAGGTTTTGGCTGAATACTAAACGAATTATCAAGATTTCCACCAAACCTACCAGAAAACAGTACTTTACCATGGTCAAAGTTTCTGCTGTCGGCCTATTAATAGTTGGGGGCCTGTATTATATCGTACAGTTAATTGCCAACCTTCTCTCACAGAGTGGATAATCGGAAATCATCATTCTAATTTATTCTGTTGATTTTTGCCCCAATCTGAGCGAAATCTTCTACTTATTTTTCTTTTCAATTCTTCTCCATTTTTCCTCACTATTCTCTCCTATTTCCTAATATTCTCTACTATTCCTTAGTATTCTCTTTTTACCTAACGTTTTATCCAAAATATCGATTTGAAGGAAATAGGGAAAGAAATAAGTGCGACGAGAAAGTTCGTTGTTGGAATACAGGACTCAACACCTGAATTATGTTGAAAACTGCTCACGAAATGACCGTGAATGGCTACCTTTCCATGCGTCACTGGTAATGGTGGGGTGTGAAGCGAGAGGGACAATTTACCGACAGCTCCGAGATACACGGAGGGCTGCGGGATAGCCACAAAACCTATGGGAAACTAACGTCAAGATGTGATAAACTCCGTTATTGCCGCTCGGTGAAAGTATCTGATACACCGAAACCAAAATAGTATGCCGTCAGAAAGGGATAGTTTATTCGATCTCCTTTGTCATTCACTGTACGGTCGGAGGAAAGCGTCTCCCTAAGGGTTTTATTGAACGTCGAACAACGGAAACTCGGTAAGCCCCATACATCCCAACTTAGTTGGTATCTCGGACGCAAGAATGAGGGATGATGTAGGGGGTAGAGGAAGGAGGAAAAAGCGAATGCCGCCCTGTAATCGGACGGATAAGGTGTTTTCACCCACTCGAAAGAGGGCAGACTTCCAAAACAGGTCTTGACGAAAGATACGATTGAAAGCAACTGTAGAATTGGAGAAGTTAAGCGATGACACAAATCATTGAACAGACCAAGAAACTTAGGAAACAATGGGAAGAGATCGATTGGGATCACCATAAAAACCAAGTAAGACGCATTCAAGAACGAATCTTTCGAGCAACCCGAAAGCAGAACTGGAAACAAGTGAAGAATATCCAAAAACTTCTGGTTCGGTCACACTCAGCGAGACTCATTGCAGTTAAACGAGTCACGCAAGAGAATAAAGGTAAGAATACGGCGGGAATTGATGGAAAGGTCTATACAACATCGGATTCTCGTCTGAATCTCGTGAATGAAATAAAATTACTAAGCCCTCACAACTATAGATGTCAACCTGTGAAACGGGTATATATTCCAAAACCAAATGGGGATAAAAGACCACTTGGGATTCCGACCATTAAAGATCGGGTAATGCAACTGATCGTGAAGATGGCGATGGAACCTGAATGGGAAGCGAAGTTTGAACCCAATTCTTATGGATTTCGGCCAGGTAGACGTTGTCAAGATGCTATACGGCAAATTTGGGACACGATAAAGATTCGTAAAGGTAAGAATACGAGTGCTTGGGTCTTAGATGCCGACATTTCGGGTTGCTTTGATAATATTGATCATGAAACATTATTGAAACGGCTGCCTATGTTTAAATTGACAATCCAACGATGGCTGAAGGCTGGTGTAATTGAATTTGGAACTCACTACCAAACCAAATCAGGAACACCGCAAGGTGGCATCATAAGTCCTTTGCTCGCAAATATCGCATTGGATGGGATGGAACGGGAATTTGGTGTAGAAAACTCTAAAGGAAATTATATTTCTCCATCATTACGGACCGGTAGGAATAAAGGTATCAGTCTTATTCGCTATGCTGATGATTGTGCGACAAGAAGTAGTATTGCTGAATACAGAAGGTATTCCTGTTACCAAATGGTTGCGATTTTATCGCCAAGAATATCCTATCTGACCATCAAATGACGATGTGTG
>JABCSI010000082.1 GCA_018238965.1 Promethearchaeota archaeon | reverse complement strand
ATGAGAAATTGGGAAACCGTCAATCAACAATCGTATTATACGATCGCTTAATAGTGTTACAATTGTGTTACAATTTAAAATTTATGAAAATTTTCGCAATTTTTTAATAACATAATTTTCAAAGCCCGTATCGTGTGATCTTAGGTAGATTATGTTATTGTAATCATTTCATTGTATTAGATCCCATTTGAAGTCATTAAGGAATAATTTGCGATTTTATCTTGTATCTTGCATCCTCTCCTCCAACGCTTTCATCTTGGAATAATTGTTCTCAGGATTTTTTTGAATTTATTTCTTATTTATTTCCAATTTATTTCCTTTTCAATAATTCTATAAATTTTTATATCTCAACCACGATTACCAATGCATGAATGAAGAGCCCGAAGAGCCCGAAGATCTCGAAGATCCCAAAGAGCCCGAATTTCCCGCTCAATCTTGGTCTAAACAAATAATCGCCTTGCTTGAAGTCATTTGTGTTCGTTTTATAATTTATGGAGGGATAGCTTATTTTATCATCTCATTTATTGAAACCACGCCCCCTATCGATAACCCTATCGATAACCAGAAAATTATTTTGCTCCAATATCTTGTGGGTCTCCTCTGGTTTCTCATCCCCACTGTAATTATCCTCCTTTTTGGTCGATCACTCAAGGAATATGGGTGGGATACATCGAATTTTAAAATTAGTGTTCATGTTGGATTTCGGGCGTTTCTCTGCTTATTATTTACCAATCTTGGATATCTTTTGTTGTTGGTCTTTGGCCTCTCCTATCTTGCAGGGTGGGGGAGTCTCTTGCTTTCGGGAACTTTTATCTTGGCATTTTTATTCATTTTCATTTTTTCCAAGAAGAAAAAGAGTAATGACGAAAGGGATAAAGCAAATGCAGAATTTCGGAATTATCTCATAGTTATCCCTCTCCTTCTTGCATTACCAATGGTTTTAAGTCTTATTTTTGGGCAATATTCCAACATATTACTCCTTACTGTAATTTGGCAATTTATCTTTTCTGGATTTGGGGAAGAGTTCTTTTTCCGGGGTTACATTCAAACTCGCTTGAATGTTGCATTCGGAAAGCCATATCGGTTTAAAAACATCTCTTTTGGCCCGGCAATATTTATCACAGCATTCATTTTTGCCATTACGCATGTCTTGAATACGTTTTCCATCTTTACATGGGAGGGTACGCCTTCTTGGTGGTGGGGATTGTTTACGTTCATTGGAGGAATTATCTTCGGCTTGTTAAGGGAACAAACGAATAATATTTATGCGTGTGGATTGGCACATGGAATGGAAGCGGTTGGAGAAGGAATTGGATTTTTACTTTGAGGTTAGGGTTTAAATCTTGAAGCGAATAAAGAATGGGAAAAAATAATAAATAAGATAAAAATAACAAAAAAAACGATAATAATTCATCTGAGAAGGAAAGAAACGATTTAGGTTCCTTCTTCAAAATCATTATTATAGCGGTATTGATCTTCGGTCCACTTATCAATCTCGATGCCCATGGCAGCCAACTTTGCGTATGCAACGTCGTTGTTGATTTCTTCAGGAACCTTAAACATACCGGATTTGTTTTGCAGAGTGGCGCGATTTTTGGTAATGTATTCTGCCATCAAGGATTGGAGTCCGAAACTCATATCCATAACTTCGGCAGGATGACCCTCAGAGAGAGCCAAATTTGCCAAGCGGCCAGCGGCGAGTAAATAAACTTTATTTCCGTTCGGTAAAATGAGTTCTTCAACGTTGGGTCGAATTGTTCGCACTTTGTCTCCTGCTGCGGCATAGAGATCCTTGGCCACGATTTCCACATCGAAGTGCCCGAGATTCGCCATAATGACCCCTTCCTTCAATTTGGGAATATTTTCGGAGAAAATGATGTTGTTGCAACCCGTGGCGGTGAAAATCATATCGGCTTTCCCGATAACATCTTCCATTTTACCAACTTCGTAGCCCGCAAAGACAGCCTTCAGCGCTTGAATGGGGTCCACTTCGGTAACAATCACCCGTGCACCCAGTCCGCGAGCCCGGAGAGCCATTCCAGAGGAACAATGACCAAATCCAGCAACTACGACCGTCTTACCTGCAAATAATACGTGCATGCCATAAATAGCAGCCACAACACCTTGACCGGTGCCCAATTCATTATCGAATTGATTCTTGCACGAGGCATCATTAACCGCATACAATACAGACTTTAAGGCACCTGCTTTATCCATTGATTCAAAGCGATGGATTCCGGTTGTAGTTTCTTCTTGGCAGGCAATTACGCAACCCCCTTCCTCAAAGAATTGGGGATAATTTTTGTGGGCGGTAACGATTAAATCCGCTCCATCATCAATAATGATGTTTGGCTCGATTTTCAGACATTCTTCAATACATTCATAAAATTCAGCATCGGTGTTGCCTGTCCATGCATATACATGGGTTCCCTCTGAAGCAAGAGCAGTGGCTGTGAAATCTTGGGTAGACAGAGGATTCGATCCACATAAGTAGACTTCGGCGCCACCGGCCTGGAGTGCGCGGCACAAATTGGCCGTTTCTTTGGTAACATGTAAGCAAGCGGCGATTTTAATACCTTCCAATGGCTTTTCGGCAGTAAATCTCTTGATTAAGCCTTGGACCACAGGCATTTTATTAAGGGCAATATTGAGTTCTTCTTTCCCTTTGAGTAGAGTGGCTTCCGATTCATCGGCAATGGAATAGGAATTGTTTCCCCACATTTTTGAACATAATTTCATGATATTTCACCAGTATCACAAAGATCGATCCCGGTTTAGAGTTCAAGGAGGATCTTTGCTATCTAATACTCTTAGGAAGAACTCGTATTAAAATTTAACATCAATGGCAATTTTTTCTCAAATTGCGTACAAAATGGAAACCAAAACGGAAACTTTTTTACCAAATTGGTACATAAAACATTAATGGTAACCATTGACCAGAAACTTCAGCTATTGGAAAAATTATATTTTAATTCTCGAATCCACACAAACGAGTTGGCAGACAAAATCGGATTATCCCGCCAAACTATTTCTAAATTCCTGAAATATCTGTGGGAACGACGGATCATCCACTCTCCTACAATACTCCTCAATCCCCATGTTTTAAATTTACAATATTTCTTCATGGAAATCAAAACTAACCCCAGCGAGCAAAAATTAATGGAAAAGTTGAAGAAAATGAAGGAAATCGTTACAATTGATGGGATTTTGGGGGATTATGCACTTTTACTCAAGTTTGAAGTCCAAACAAAGAAACAATTTGCAGATTTATTGAAGGAAATTGACAAAAATATCTCGGAAACATTCTTTTCCTCCTATCGTATCATAGAATGCATTGATATTTATAAAACAGGAGGATTCATACTAGAAACACATCATGATGTTAAACCATTAGAAGAAAGGGATAAAAAATGGGAACTTCTCCAATTACTCAAAAAAAACCATAATATCCGTCGTTGGGATGTCGATATAATGGAAAATCAATTTAATGATGAGGATTTGGACCGTATGAAGCAGATCAATCTCTCACGGGAATTCAGCTACTTTGATGAAAATCAAATGATTGCAGAGTATACCGTAACCTATAATATTGGTAAGATGCTGGCATTTCTGAAAAAAACCGACCGGTCCATATATGACACCGATTTTGCAACAAAATTTTATCTACAAATCAAGCCGAAACGCTTATCCGATTACACGGAATTGGCCGATAATTTGAAACTTCACCCACAAATCATAGATCTCTATCGAACTGGGGATGAAGCAGGATTGTTGGCGATAGTAAGAACACCGGGGCTTAAAGAATATAATAAATTTATTCAATCCTTATACCAATCTTATCCAATTCGTGATACCTACACCACTGTAGTTGTGGAAGAGCAAATACCTTCAATTTTTCCTCCAACATTACGTAAAGCGGAGGAAATGTGCCGAGAAGCAGAAAAAAGCGCCAAAAATAGATCCTGAAATAGAATTTGACACAATGGATTATTCAAGATTTACCGCAATATCCGCAGCAAGCCAGAAGAGTTTTTCATGAAAGCCCATAGATTTCATGAGACTCCTATTATCCCACTCCATTCCACTGACATCATCACCGGCGCCTAAGATATACCCCAGAGAAACACCCCGAAACGATGCCACTGCAGCAAGAGCAGCAGCTTCCATTTCTACTGCTATTGCTCCTTCTTCACGCCGAAATTTAATTTTATCAGGGGTTTCACGATAGAAAGCGTCCGTGGACCAAGTCTTTCCCTCAATATATTTGATTTTTTTCTCATCTAAATAGGATTTGATGAATGATTGCATTTGGGGATCAATAGCGATTTCTCGACTGGGTGGAACATAATGATATGACGTCCCCTCCTCCCGAATGGCAGTAGTTGGAATAATTAAATGATCGGATGGAATGGAACTATCCAACACACCGCAAGACCCAATTACGATAAATTTTTTGCATCCCAGAGCGATTGCAAATTCCAACATCCCTGCGGCGAATGGAGCACCTAACCCTGGGGTAACCACCGCTAGTGATTGTCCGTTGTGTTGCATTTCATACATAGGCAAGGGATCTGTTACCAAGGATTTTTCACATGCAAATTCCCGTAATATTTTCTTATCCACAAGATTTTTGATGACGCTTTTATAGAAGGGGAAAATGCAAATTTCTGGTGTGTTTTCTCCTTTGAAAAAGGCCTCGGGGTTGATTATTGATTTCTTTTCTGCATCAAATTCTAGAATCGGGAAATCTTTGGGCTCCATAGCAGTAAATAAAAGAAAACATCTATCACTCTAAAATTTTTCAATTACACATAAGTAAATCACAAATTCCACTCTCTACACGGAAAGGGATTGTAACCGAAATCGGGGAAAGAACATTTAAATAGTCTATCCAACCTTATCCATTCATGTATAATTTTATGTGCACGGCTGAGGAGAACGCCATAAAGTTGAAAGCGCGGGAATTTGCCAAGACCATTCCCAGAGATCTCCTCATTGAAATGGATAAAGACGAGATTCAATATCCGACGGAGTTTGTTAAACAATTGGCAGCAAACAAACTTATTGGACTTCGATTCGAAAAAGAATTTGGGGGGCAAGAAATGACTTGGGTTGCGGAAATGGCAGCCTTAGAAGAAATTGGAATCCTTTCCCTTGCCCTTGGATGCTTGGCAAGCCTTCCGAGTATTTGTGGCGAAGCCTTGCACACGTTTGGAACAGAAGAACAAAAACAAAAATTCCTTGCCCCGATTTTAGCAGGGGAGAAATTCTGTGCGGAAGCACTTACGGAACCTAGGGGTGGTAGTGATTTTTATGGTGCAACAACCACTGCGGTCAAGGACGGAGACCACTACATATTAAATGGGCAGAAACGATTTGTGGTGGGAGCCGAAGGTGCAGATATCTTCTTAGTTTATGCGAAAACCGATCCCAAAGCAGAACATCGCCATAAATCAATTTCTTTATTTATTGTTGAGAGAGATTCCGGAGTAGAGGCTAAATATATCTACGGATTGATGGGTTGTCGGGGCGGTGGTGCAGGACGACTTTATTTCCGAGATGTCAAAGTCCCTAAAGAGAACATCATATTAGGAGAGGGAGAAGGAGGTCGTATATTCAACCAAATGATGTATCCCGAGCGAATGACGTCTGCTTGTGGGATAATTGGCATGGCTAAAGGATGTATTGATATTGCTTCCCGGTATGCGATGAAGCGTATAGCTTTTGGAAAACCAATTAGAAAATTTGAGGCAGTGAGTTTTAAACTGGCCGATGCACTTTGTTTGACTGATGCTGCCCGTTCATTGGTCTATACTGCCGCAAAGGCATTGGATACAAATCAAGACCCGGCACTTTGTCGGAGATTGGTTTCAGAAGCAAAACGAGTCTCAACGGAAAACTGCTACAAGGCGATCGATAATTGCTTACAGGTTCTTGGTGGTATTGGATATACTAATGTTTTTCCCGTTGAGAGGATGTTTAGGGATGCGCGTTTGGCAAGTATTTGGACGGGAACCAGTGAGATCATGAATTTGATAATTCAACATGAACATTTTCAACAATATCGAAAGAAAGCCCCCGATTATCGAGATATAGAGGGGGATGCAGCCGAATGTGAAGCCGAGGATGAAAAAATTTACGAATAAATGAAAAATCTTTTTTTTACCTACCCCACATATTCTCCCTCACCATTGACAAGGATAAAACGAGTCTCCCAAATCAAAATTTCAACCTCGATAGGAGCTAAAAGCGAAACTTAATAGGAAAACTCCATCTCTTTGTGATTGATGAGACCACCCCATGATAACTTTTTAGCATTATTGGAATCAAATCGGGGGTATGAAAGATCGGAAATTCTTTTGATCATTCAAATGTCTACTGGAAATCCCAATCTGAATACCTATCAATGTCAAAAAACACTAGGTTTTCTGCTCGCATCAAAAATATTGATTAAGAAAGAAGAAAACGGTAAATATTATCTTTGCAAAAATCCTCATGACATTAAGGATACAGGGAACCAAGGATTTTCAAAGGCGGATCTTCTGGAATGGCATAAAGATTACAATTTTTCCTTTTCAAAAGAAGAACTTCTAAATATATTTCAAGAAGATCGGTGGTACGACCAATTGGAAGTATTGACTTCCATGGATTGGTCCTTTACTGTCTCTCAAATTCATAAGCTTTTTGCTTATCTCGATAAATTCGTGGATGAAATGTTTTTATGCAAAAAAGAAGAGAACGATAATTGCTACTATCGGAAAAATTGGGGCTAAAAAAAATAAATGAACAACCGAAGCGAAGGAAATTATTTTCCCCGCAGTTAACAAGTTTAAATTTGGCCCCCCAAAATATAAAGAAGAAAAAAACCATTATCTCATATAGATGAATAATATAATTAAGTTAAATATAAATAACAGCCCAACCGGAGGAAACGATTATAGCCACTTGTAAGTATTGTAACAGCACAGAGATTAACCACAGGTGCCCCAATTGTGGAGAAGAGTTTTGTTTCAAGCACACCGGGTCTACCGACGTATATTATTGTAGGAAACATCCGACTTTAGAATTAAATCGAGTCCAAGCAGAGGATCGGTTAAATCGGTGTCACGTTCTAGATAATAGTAAATGTCCGTCTTGCGGGAATCTTCTAGAATATGCCACCTTGCCCAGTGGTCAAATGTATCTGCATTGTACAAAATGTAACTGGAATTCCCGAACCAATTCTCCAATTATCATAGGAACCTCCGAACGGTATATAGAACGTGAGGCAGAGAAGTATGGATTATCCAGGCATGCCGATAAGTGCAATGATAAATTGCGCAAACGAAAGGGCATCGATTTTTGTTTGAATTGTTTCGAGAAGGATTTAAGAGACTCTACCGAAACGCCGTTTCAATTGTTGCAAACGCGTTACGGAGTAAATTTTCGGGATACGGAAAAAATCATTACCGAATTACTTTCCTCAGGTAAGATTCGGGGATTTCTTGATAAGAAAAAACATGTATTCATTCACTTAACCGATCAAATGGAGGCACAGGTAGTTGCCGATTTGCAAACCAAGGGATACCTGGATTTACACAATATCGAACAAAATCTTAGCGCTTCAAGGGATACTGTAATTAAGATCGTCATAGAAATGATTCGGAAACATAAGCTACGGGGAACCTTCACACACAATAAGGGGCGCTACTACATTGAGCAGGGACTCATAGAACTCCTATTGCAAGAATTAAAAAATGAAGGGAAAATCACCCATGCGAAATTTGCAAGACAAATTGAGATACCCGAAGGAAATGTGAAGAATTACATTATGAATATGATGCGTAATAAAATTATCACCGCCTTTTTCGCCGACGGTGGTAAGGAAACTATTTCTGAGACCGAATTGGAGAATGAAATTGAAAATTATTGCATCAAAAATGGTATATTCATGATTACATCTCTGGCCAGCCACCTAAAAATAGCACCCGAATTAGCCCGCAAATCCTTATTTAAGCTCATTCAAAAGGGAGTCGTGCGCGGTATTTTCACGCAAAATCATGAATTCCTCACCGAAGAGAAATTGAGTGAAAAAATTAAAGCTATTGCACGTGCCTATCGCAAAATCTCCATTAGGGATTTAGCACAAAAATTGGCAATTACCGAGCAACGTGTTGAAGAAGGACTAGCCACATTGATTTCCAAGGGCTCTATCAATGGATATATTGACATGGCCGACCGTTTATTTGTATCGGACGGAAAACAACCAGTTACGGCTTTCAGTTCACATGTAGCTGCAAATTCAGCAGCCCCATCAGCAGCACAATCTTCAGTCCCCAAATCTATTGGAGAAGTTCAAGTAGTGCGCGAGTATGATTTTGTGGGTGGACAATTACATTTCAAAGTTGTTGTTCGAAATAAGACCAATATGACAATCCACGACATCAAAGTTATTATAGATGTGCCCAGTTCCTACCGACGAGCGCGGGAATTAATAACTATCAATGTTATTGATCCAGGCAACACCCACGGGGTTGATTTCTATTTAGAACCGGCGGAATGTGGGATTTCAACTATTGGCGGAACGGTCATTTACAAAAATGCTTTGGGAAAGTTCCATACCATCTTCATTAATCCCAAGGATGTTCAGATCAAATGTCCTCTTCTGATTAAAAGTTTAGATACGATTGACGATTGTCAAAAAGCAATCCAATCATTACCCAGTGACGCACGTGCCTTTTTAATTGCAGATCTCCCTGCCAATATGGCATATAGTGCAGCACATCGGGCAGTAGCTCAATTTGATGTGACCAATGTAGCATCATACGAAAATGATGATGATGGAGTGTTTGAAGCAGAAGCGTGGTTCAGTAGTGAAGCCAAGGTGACTGGTGGTAGGGTAATCATTCGGGCCTATATGAACGGGAAGACAAATACTCTAGAAATTCGCGTTTGGTGTAATGAAGCAGGACAACTAACAGGGTTATTAGCTAAAATTATCGAGTTGTTGTTCGTGGAAATAAATTTAATGAGAAAAATAAAAAGTGAAGAACGAACAAAAACATTGGACGCCATGGCGATTACTCGAAATCTGATGGAGGTTTCCAACATATGTTTACTGCGGTATAAAGCATCGAGTGCACGAATCAAATTGGAAGACACATACACGAGATTGACCCGAATTTCCAATGATGGCGATGCTAATTGCCAAATGATCTATGATTGGGTTAAAAAATTAGAGACAGACCCCTATTTAGAGGATGATGCCATGCTCATGGATGACGATGCAGACACCCTTGACACCGATATCCAAAGTATTCATACCTTTTTAGAATCTAATTTGCACATGTAGAATTGAATTCATTCTCATCAATTTTTTTAATTTACTTCTTTTCTTATTTTACTTCTCATCTTAAATTACTTCTTATCTTAATTTACTTATTTGGCCTTTACATAATCTATTTATCCAATTTGTCGAAATGTCCATAAGTTAGATATTTATTGATCCAATATCCACTCTAACAAATTTTTAACAAATTTGCTATTCGATCCTGCCGTTATTCCACTTGTCGGATCTTCTGTCAGAAATGACGAACTACCTAAGACAACTGTCAAGCCTTCAGAATATCGATGATAGACAAATATTGGTTGGGAACCGAGTTTGGTTTTTTGTTTAGTGGCGTAGTTATGGCACTGAGTAAGTTTAGGAGTCGTTAATAATACAGTTGAAGAAACTTCGGGATGTATAGTCAGATAAGTGGATTTTCCAAAAATTAAATTATCATTGGGGGCAAAATCTTCAAAAATTGGATGGTTTGGAAAATCTCGGATTATCAAATTGGTTTTTTTTCCGATAAATTGATCTGGATCGGAGATATAATTCACGGCGTAGGCATATTGCACAATCCCCGTGAGTTTATAAAATACACGTAATGAACCCCACGAGTTTGGGTGATCGAAATCCCCCCTATTGCCGGTGGTTATTAACAATTTTCCGCCCGATTTTACATATTTTTTTATAATCCTCAACTCGGGAGAGGTAAATAATTGTTCGTCGCGGTATTTTGGTTGCGGGTTTCCCAAAATAATTAGGTCATATTGCTGGAGCATGTCGAAATCAGCTAAATTTCCCCCAACACTATTGAAAAAGAATAGATATTCTTCGGATGGAAAATATTGATCGGGTATCCTTTGAATCGTCTCATAATGGGAAACATCAACTAAAATTCGGAAAACCATTGTCACAAAGATATTAACGGGGTTACTAAAAAAGACTTATTTATGGGACCAGATATTCACAATATACTGGATAATCATCAAACCAAGAATAATTCCACCTATCAATTAAGAATCTTTTTATAGAAAATATTTCAATATTAATCATGAATCAACCTTCCGGTGATATTGATTTGGATGATTATTTAGTTTCATCTCCATTATGTGATTCTTATAACCCGGTATTGATTCAAAAAGCACAAGATTTGACGAAAAACCTGCTCAATGATAAAGAAAAAGCAATAAAAATATTCTATTTTCTTAGAGATCAAATTCTATACAAAATTAATCCGTTTTTCAAATCTGCATCCGATATTTTGCAAATGGGATACGGAGATTGTGTATCAAAAAGCCATTTACAAATTGCTATGCTAAGATCTATTAAAATCCCATCTAGATTTCATATGATTCACCTAAAATTCGATGTGCTCAAGCCTTTTTTTCCAGGGTGGATAAATAAAATTCCATCCTCAAAAGTAGTGCACCATTCATTTTGTAAATGTTTTCTTAATGGAAAATGGATTGCATGCGATTGTACCTTTGATAAAATGCTTTTAGATGGAGCCAGAAGCAAAGGATTGATAAAAGAGCAAAATGCGTATTCACAAATCGATTGGGATGGGGAACATGATTTAGAAGCACTCTCTCAATGGAAAATAGATGATAAGGGAACTTTTACCACTATCGATGAAATTAGAGAGAATAAGAAGAAGAAAGGTAATCCACCTAAGTTTATTGTTAAGTTCTTCACTTTTTTTATAAATCGAAGTATAAATAAAGTTAGGAAAAAATAAAATTTTAGGGTTTGAAGGTTCCAGCAATCAGGGTTTCGTCATCCACTTCATATCGTTTTGTCATGGGTGCTTTTCCCTTCTGCAACACAACAACATCAACCCCATTACCCGATGCAATATCCCGAATAATAGCGCTCCGTACGGCTTTTACAGCTAAGTGAATTCCGTCGTTCACGGAAAGATTTTCCTTCCATTCAGTCTCGAGCACGCCCAAGGCAAATGGGCTTCCACTCCCAATCGAAGTATACTGTTCGGACAATATCGAACCGTACCCCTCAATATTAAAGAGTTTTGAACCTTCAGTTTCCGTATATCCGCCCAAAATATGGCCGACTTGATAGAAACCCTTCTTATTATACAAAATATTTTGTAATAACTTTGCCGCGGCTGACACTGCAATATCTTTGCTATTTCGTAGACGGTAGATTTCAGTTTCTGCCTTTAACAGGTCAATAAGATAAATAGCATCGGCCACGCCCCCCGCAATTGTCATGTAAATGTACGGTTGGATTTGATGCAACTTGCGGGCATTTTTATTCGCAACAAAACTTCCCATGGTAGCGCGATTATCCGTTGCCAATACAACACCGTCTTTGATAATGCAGCCAACAGTAGTAGTTCCAGTTTTCAATTTCGTTCCGATGGTTTTATCTTGAAATTGTATGTCATGTTCAGTGTCAGAAGTTATTTCTATTACATTCGTGGTAAAATTATGGTTAGTGGGAATGGGTTTCATGTTTGACAGCTTCCATTGGTGGTGTATTTGTATAAGAAAATTAAGAATTTCCACCCATTAAATTTTCGCCTTATGGCTTAATACCAAAAAACAAAAATAAGGAGTTATTCATTTTAGTTATCGTATGCCGATAGTAATGACTTTTGTAGGGAAATCTTTTGCAAAAAAAGGATTACAGTACTATTTTGAAGGAGTGCACCCCGGGTGTCCAAAAAATTGTAATTTGTATGCAACTTGTCAAAAAAATTTAAACCCCCATACCCTTTACGAAGTTATCGATGTAAAAACTAAGACATTCACCTGTCCCCATAATTTTCATTTAGAAGAGATGGTATTGGTACAATTGGGTGAACCTAAATTACAAGTATCTATGTTTAATAAAGATATTTTTGAAGGATCGATGACCGCCTTTGCACCTGTCGTATGTGATAGAGATGAATGCGAATATATCGAATTTTGTGCCCCGGAAACAGTGACCATTCAATCGGATCAGAAGATTAAAATTTTGGAAATTATCAAAAAAATCAAAGACTGCCCGAGGGACCTAAATATCTCCTTGGTCAAAATTGAAAAGAGGAGCGAATCCTAATGGAAAAATCTCTTGAAGATAACAATAAAAACCTACCTAAAAACCAAATTATTACCCAAAGCGAAGGCCAACTTGAATTTCCCCATTTATCTGAGCAACAAACGAAATGGTTGAAATCGAGCCAAACATACTTTAAACTCAATGACAATGAGACTGTACTAACTGTGTTGCAAAGGAACACTAAATCATATTATGCTCCACGTCTTTTTCGAGGATCGATTTTTGTAGCCCTTTACATGATATTGCGGTATTGGATTTTATACGACGAAATCCGAAGCTCTCCCGTCTTTACCGGAATTTTTGATTGGGTCTTAATTCTCTGGGGTGTTTTCTTTGGAATCTCTTTGCTAGTTGGTCGGGGATTTGTCCATGGCCATATCTATATAATTACATCCAAACGAATTGTTTTGATTCGAAAATTTCTGGGAATCATGTTCAGGGAGATTGAATATAAAAGGATTACCGATTTGGTTTTGCAGCAATCGATGTGGGGAAGGGTGTTTAATTTTGGAAATCTAATGCCCGTAACCGCGGGCATCGAAATGAACGCTCTTAAAATGGGCATGTATTCCATTGAAGGCATTCCCGATGTATTCGCAATTCGTAATTTGGTAATAACGCAGATCCAATATATTCAGGCACAGCTGCTGGAAGAATACAAGAAAATCGATCCATTAACCGACATTTCCGCTGAAAAACCAGAAAATTAGGAATTTAAGATGAAAACCCTTACTCCTGAAGAAAAATCGTTTCAATTGGATCGAATTATGGAGGAATATTCGGATCTCCGCAATCCTACCGCGGAAAAACGGTTTTTCTCGAATCAAACCTTCAGAAATGAAGTAAAATTTGAACCCAATGAGAAGATCCTCTATTTAAATTACCAGAATATGAAATATGTGCTAACGAGAGCGTTGGTTCCCGTTGCAATCATGATACTCTTCATTATTTTTGGCATTGGAGGCATTGGACTTTTTACAGATGCGATTGCAGAGGGCTTTGCTTCAGAAGATTTGCCCTTTGAAATTTTATCTCCAATATT
>JABCSI010000081.1 GCA_018238965.1 Promethearchaeota archaeon | reverse complement strand
CAGCGACTCCCGTAATGCCAGAGTCATTAGGATCTTCGTCATCATCGGAGTTATTGGAGTTGATCGAATCAAAGAAGCCATCTCCTCCACCCCCCGAATCCCCTTCTGGTAAGATTTCTGAGGAACTTATTTCCAAATTCGGGCACAACGGCGAAATACCTATCCCTTGTCCAATTTGCGAAGAGGATTTATTGTTTTATCCCATGGATTTGGACAGCGTTAGCATGGGAAGCACACGATTATGTGATTGTGGAGCGATTGTCCGTATTACTACTCGCCAATATTATCTACGGATTTTTCATAACTTGGGGATTCTCCCTGCGCAATTTGACGATGAAGTCGTGATCCTTCCCACCGAACACCATGATTTCAACGGAAATGTGATTTTCAGTTATGGCATTATGAATGAATAAGTCCCCTAAGGATTGAAAACCCCTAAACCATTAATCTTCTATTTTTCGAGGATTTAATTTCTCATATTTAATTTCTATCGGCTTTATTGGTCGATAGTTGCTTGGCCCGTTCCTGAATAATCTGTTGAACTTCATAATAATCCTTCTTGTAGGTTTTCAAAGAGGGAACCCACCAAACAAAGGATAGAATCGTGAACAGGCTGGCAAAAGTCATGGCAAACGGATAATTGAAATGATCAATTAAATAACCGCCAATAAATGCCCCCAAGGCTCTCCCGCAAGCATCGAAGAAATTCGCGAGTGAAATCATGGTGGATCGGTGTTCCGGAAGATTCACATCCGTTATTGCTGACAACCAATTGGGATAAATGCCCCCATCAAGGAGTAGTCCCATCGCAAGCATCAGTACGGCAATCGTACCCAGAGTATTACTAAAAAGGGAAGCACCATCTGCAAGAGTCCATTTCAAATTGATTCCTACTAGGATAAAAGGGGCAGAGGCCATTGATAATATCGTTCCCAGTTTAACTTTAATGTTTTTATCGGTGGCATATCTTTTATCTCCAAATCTCCCGAATATTATTGTTCCGATGAAGATTCCCAAAACTACAACAATTAGACCCATAAAAGCCGCATCCTCAGTCGCATTGTGGTCGATCATCAACCAAGCAATGGCATATGTGGCAAAAACTGCACCCGGAATATTGTCTACGAAATTTAAGATGAGAAATAGATTGGTTTTTCGCTTCCACAAATATTTCAGATCTTCTTTTTTAATTTTATAGGAGTAATCGAGGGTCGGATCTTCCTGAAATACTGCCTGAAGCGATTCTTCCTTTGCCCCTCTTTTTGGTTCTTTGGTAAAAAACAAAACTGGTGTAATTAACACCGAAATTCCTCCCATAATATAATAAGTCATCCGCCAATTATCCGGAAAGAGTATTAAGGCGATAACGAAACCTCCAAGTTCTCCCAAAACGGTTGTCATAATGGATAGTAATCCAAATGCTCTTCCTCGCTTGTCTTGAGGGAATAAATCCGCGATTATGCTGGCCATGACAGGTAAAGTCGCTCCTAAACCTAGTGAAGCTCCAACTTGACATAGGAATAACTGAGTATATGAATTGGTAAACCCACTTAGGAGGGTAAATATTGATGTTATTACACTGCCTATGCCGGCAATTTGCATTCGTCGTACTTTATCGCCGAAATACCCCATGATGACGCCTGCTCCGGCCATCGTTAAGGTCATGGTTCCGATTATATAACCGATCTTCCCCTCGGTCATATCAGAGTATAATTCCACTAAACCCGGCATCAAGGCGGGCAAAACAGTCATAATAAATGTTCCGATTGTTAATAACATGTAAAGAACTATCAGGGTCATCCAAGAATTGCTACTTTTTTTCATTGACAAAACTCCGTAAAGATTACCAATATATACTCTGCCTTTCCTCTAAATAAATTTACATCATGAATATATAATATGGAAGGCATCGCAATTGGAAGAGTCCGATTATGAGATTTAGTTCTGAGTAAAATAGGGTAAAAAAATATCGATTAAAGAGGGGTTCTGTTCAAGGCTCTTTTATGTTAAACAGAAACAGTGTTACCACATTCGGGGCAAAAATGATGTTCAACAGTCAAGATTGTTCCACAGTTCGGACAATATGACTCTGGTGATTCCACTGCTTGTTTTTGTGAGAGTTGAGAAATTGCGGTTTGGATGTGCTGAAATTCAAGACTAGGCTGCTTTTCCATTGATTTGAACACGATGCCCACATACCGGGCCCATTTCTCCAGATAACCTTCTGGAACTTTCCAGACAAAACCCTTTCCAAACCACGAAAACTCTATTTCGATGATTATTTGGGTCTGATTTTCATACGGACCAGGGAGAAATTTGAACTTATAGAGCTCTCCCGTTGAAGAACCGTAGATATGGAACGAAAATTCATGTTTAAACACAAATTGACGGGCAAGGGTTTGCGGATTGGTAGAAAGTGATTCAAATTTTCCCCTTTGGGATTTCCAGTACTCGATGCTGAGGTTCCATGCATTATCGATCGGCATGGGGATGACATAGGAACAAAATCGATGTGCCATTGTAACATTAACCTCAATCCCCATATAAGAACCCATGTCGTGATCAAAATCAAACCAGTCCGCAAATTTATGAATAACGCAAGATTTTTCTTCTGCAGACTCAAGCCCATAGGTAAAATTGAAAAGTCGGGTTTGAGATTTATATTCTAATAAAATTCAAATTTCATGCTTAGTTCCAGAAATATTAATTGAAAGGGAAAAAGAGTGGAGCCAGGTAAGAGATTTGCACTCTTGAAAACAGGATATCTGCCAAAACTGCTCTATGTCCGAGCAAACTGCAGTCCCGCGCCTTAAACTACTTGGCTAACCTGGCTCAGAATGAAGTATATTCGATCCTAGCTGATACAATATGCCCTTAATTTAAAATTTTATGATATGATCCGACCTCATTGCACCCCACTTAATGCCTATTCATTCCAAACATATTTACCGAGATAACTATCGCCCACCAACAAATCATTTGATCTCCCTCATGAATTAAATAAACTTGGGCCGCGAAAACTTCAATTAAGATACCGTACTACCACCATTTATGATTACGATCTTTGATGACTTGACCAATGAGTATCGAGAATTTCAACCGGTTCGCGATGGTTTTGTCAGCATGTACGTCTGTGGGATAACGGCATACGACAGTCCACATTTAGGTCATGCTCGGTCTGCGGTTGCGTTCGATGTGATTCGTCGCTATTTTGAGTTTCACGGGTACGAAGTGAACTACGTTATGAATTACACCGATGTCGATGATAAAATGATTAATCGGGCCAAGGATCAGAGCACTACCATTTACGACATTGCCGAGAAGTATATCAAAGAATACGAATTTATGCAAAAGGAACTCCGCATAAAAACTCCTACGGTGCGTCCTCGGGCTACCCAAGAAATCCCAGAAATGATTAAAATGATTAAGACGCTGGACGATAAAGGTTTCATTTATGTGTCTGGGGGGAGTGTCTATTTCGACACTTCGAAAATGGAA
Source organism: Promethearchaeota archaeon (assembly GCA_018238965.1). GTDB lineage: Archaea > Asgardarchaeota > Lokiarchaeia > Sigyniarchaeales > Promethearchaeaceae > Harpocratesius. The sequence continues at coordinate 9,928 of JABCSI010000081.1, read as the reverse complement.
GGGTATAAAACTCTGTTTCGGAGAAATGTTAAAACTCTGGAAACGGAAGCGGGGACGGAAGTGGGTGAGGAAAATGGAGCAGAAGTTGAAAATTCTTATTCCCAATCCGATTTTGCACAAGATAAACGCAACATAGAGGATTTTGTTCTTTGGAAAAAGGAAAAACCCGGAGAACCTTCATGGGATTCACCATGGGGAAAGGGTCGACCGGGATGGCATATTGAATGTTCGGTAATGGCACAAAAGTATCTGGGGAAAACCATCGATATCCATGGCGGGGGAAAAGATCTGAAACAGCCCCATCATCAAAACGAAATTACTCAATCCGAATGTGCCAATGATCAAAAATTTGTGAATTATTGGATGCATAATGGGTTTCTGAACATTAACAATGAAAAAATGTCCAAATCCTTGGGTAATTTCATTCCTTTGATGGAAATGCTTGAGAAATTTTCCGGCACCCTGTTGCGGTATTATTTCGCTACATCATATTACAAAAGACCAATGGACTTCTCCATGCCGAAATTGGAGGAAGCGAAGAAAAATCTGGAAAAAATCCAAGGATTCTATTCGCATTTGACAACTAATTTGGAACTTCAACACTTTCAACCATTTTCGGAAGAAGACGCCTTTCATAGGGAACAGAAGGCAGAATTTAATTCCTTTACAAATGCGTTTCTCGAAGCGATGGATCACGATTTCAATTCAGCGAAAGCCATAGGCCATGTATTTGCCATGATAAATTATTTTCAGAAAAAGGTATTGAACGCTGAAAAACCGATGGTAGAGGATGTGCATACTGCGTTAATTGCCTTCTTAGAGGACATCGATTACATTTTTCAATTTATCCTTCCAGCCGAGACTGTGGAAGTAACAGGGGGAGAATGGAAGGATAATATGGACCGCATGGTGGATCAGATTTTACAGCTGCGAAAAAACCTAAAATTGGAGAAAAATTACGAAATGGCCGACAGGTTACGCGATTTGCTTGCTGAGAATGGCGTTACGGTTAACGATAAAGGGAACGATTATACCTGGGAATATACTTGAACTTAAAAAATGTGTCTTTTTTCTTCTTAATATTTCGTCTTCTACTTTTTGTTCTTCTTCTTTCTTTTTTTTGGTTTATAGAGCGATTTTGCGTATTCCAGTTTTTCCTTGGCTTTTTCGTGGTTCATGTCAGAATCCAATATTTTTTTAAAACTGATAATGGCATGTTCATAGCGCTCCAGATCCAAATTTATAAGACCAATGTAATACCAAGGATCAATGGCATTCTCATCAATTTTTAGGGCGTGGATGAATTTATTTCTTGCTTTATCGTACTCCTTTTGTCCGTAATGGTAAATACCATATTTCATATCTTTTTTGTACTTGTCACTGAGTTCTTTCTCCACTTCTTGGTGGCCTTCTTCATCGTGTAAGATTGGAGCGCGGTATTTTGAAAAATCTTTGATCTTTTTCCGAAATACCAAGAACGCTAACCCAACAAAAACAAAAGCGGTCACTCCCAGACTATTCAGGCTCGTAATTAGAGAGAGAACTAATGAAATAACTGCTAATATGAAAAAAGTTAATGCTAATACCTTATTTTGTGATTTCGATAATTTTGACGAATATCTATTAAATATCATCCATATAATGATGCCAAGGGCTATGCTCCCAACAATTATGGGGTCCATGTCCAGCATGTTCAGTAAAGTATTTTCTTCCAAAATCATAATCAATGAGAATTCTAAGATTGGATGTCAATAAAAATTTTTGACTCTTTTATCATCTATCAATTCAGCTGTTTTAGACATTTCCTTCTTCCAAGTAGCTCATTTTTTGATCTTTGAGGGGCATTCTTCGAGCAAAATAAATTTAAGTTTACTCTGAGATATTATAGTATTATCATAATGAGGTTACACCGTGGCGATATCTTATTTCCTTAAGCAGGATGTTGATTCTCCTGCATATAATCAAGATCTAGAAAGTATTTTCAAACGTTTTCAATCCTCGGAGTTGGGTCTCTCCACTGAAACCGTGAAAGTCCGTTTGAAGACAGGTACAAATATTGTCCCCAAGCAAAACTAGGTTTTTATGAGAAGTACATCAAACCAGTTGTTAACTTAATGATGCTTATTTTGTTTTTGGCAGGTTTGATTCAGGCATATTTCGTATATATCTTTAATGAGGGCAGTTATTTTGGACCAATTGTCATTGTGGTTATTCTTCTAATAAATTTAATCGTGGGCATGCGGCAGCAATATAAAGCTGAAAAAACTTTAGAAGCCCTTGAGCGATTAACTGCCTTCACTGCAAAAATTTTTCGGGATGGAAAATTAAGTGAAATTCCCGCCGATGAGATTGCTCCTGGAGATATTATGTTGTTATCCCAAGGGGATTATATCTCGGCGGATGGCAGGTTAATTGAGGTTAATGACTTCTCCGTAAATGAATCAATTTTGACGGGTGAAATCGTCCCAGTGGTGAAGCATTCTAAAGTTATTGAAAAGAAAAACATCCCCCTTCAAGAACAGTTAAATATGGTCTTCAGTTCAACATTTGTAGCCTCGGGGAATGCAACTGTATTTGTCACAGGGACTGGAGAACATTCCGAAATCGGCAAAATCTCCAAAGGTGTCTCTAATAAACAGACACGCGACATTCCTTTACAAAAACAAATGAATCGGACGGGAACGGGATTGGGTTTACTTGTTTTATTGGTGGTTATCACCTTATTTATTGTTCAATACGCTCGATTTGGCTTTGAGGATATTATTCAAGAGATTAGCTGGTTAATTTCATTGGCGGTTGCAGCTATCCCCTTCAATTTTCCCATTATTACGACCTTAATTCTATTAACCGGTGTCATGCAATTGGCCAAAAAGCAGGCTATAGTGCGAAATCTAAACGCAGTTGAAACCATGGGTCGATTAACCTGTATATGCACAGATAAGACAGGCACCCTAACAAAAAATGAGATGACCGTTGAACGAATTTTTCAAGATTCTAAAATGTATATGGTTGGGGGCAAAGGATACCAGCCCGAAGGCAAGATATCCCATTCGGGCGAAGAAGTAGATGTTCTTGAGAACCTCTTCTTGTGGAAATTAATTATGTCTGGAGCCATTAACAACAACGCACATTTCACAGAAGAGGAAGTAAACCTGAAAAATGGAAGTGTTACCCAGTTAAAAGTCCTGGGGATGCCCACCGAAGGGGCACTTCTTACCTTGGCTAAAAAAGCAGGTATAAACACTGAGATTGAGAAGAAAAATTATGAAATATTGAGGGAATTTAGTTTTAGCTCCGAACGCAAGCGAATGTCGAAAATTGTTCGCCGGGAAGGTCAGACCCAAATTATAACAAAGGGTGCTGTTGAAGCCCTTCTTGACTCGAGTAACTACGTGATCAAAGAAGGTCAAGTTTATACACTCACTGAGGAATTCCGCCAAGAATATCTTAAGAGAACTCGCAATTTTGCTAGAGATGGTTTGCGTACACTCGGATTTTCCTATGCAAATATTGATGAATCGGTTAATACCGAGAATCTGGTTGCAGAATCTGTTGAAAAAAATATGGTATTCTTGGGAATTGTTGGAATTGCAGACCCTCCCAGAGATGGTGTTCCGGAGGCGGTTGAAGCTTGCCATAGGGCAGGAATCAAAGTAACTATGATAACTGGAGATCACCCATCTACCGCCTTGGCAATTGCCAAACAAACAAAAATTTTCCAAGAGGGTGATTTGATTGCAACAGGGAATGAAATAAAGGAGTTGGATGCAGAAACAATTATGAAAACTTCTGTATTTTCCCGAGTCGCCCCGGAGGATAAGGAAATTATCGTAAAAGCCCTCCAGTCGAAAAACCAAATCGTTGCAATGACCGGTGATGGAGTAAACGATACCCTTGCTTTGGAGAATGCGGATGTTGGGATAGCTATGGGCTTGAATGGAACCGATGTAGCCAAAAATGCAGCCGATCTAGTGCTTACAGATGATTCTTTCAATACAATTGCATCAGCACTGTATCATGGTAGGGGCTTGTTTAATAACATTCGATCCAATATAGTATTTCTTTTGGTGTGTAATCTGACGGAATTAACAGTCCTAACCACAATTGCCCTGTGGTATAATGGAGCAGAATTTCTTAACGCATTTCAACTGATAATCCTCTATGGCACAATACACTTTTTTCCTCCAATTGGTTTGATCTTTGATAAGTATTCGCAAGACCTGATGGAAGAACCTCCTAAGAAGATAAAGGAACCCTTGATCAATCGTTCATTCAAAATTATGATGCTTATCCAGATTACCTCAATAGTTTTCATCCTAATCGGTATTTGGCATGCTGTGTTCAATGGTTTTATACCATTAAATGAAGAAAATCTTATTGACATTGCGTTTGTGAATCCAATTAATGATAGTGCTAATGTGGGTTATGCTATCAACGACGTCTGGGTATCCTATGATGGCACCAATGCTGCGGAATTCATAATGCTAAAAGCTCGAACTATGTGTTTCATCACGCTGTTTCTTATCGAAACATGGATTGCTTTGGAATCCCGGTCAAACAAGAGGAGTATTTTGAAAAATCAATTCAATATTGCTTTAACTGTTATGCTTTCATTTGCTCTTGCAATATTGGTTTTTATCACATCTAATATGATGGCTCAATCTTACTTGAATTTGCTGCCTTTAAGTATGATGGATTGGGCACTTTGTATTGGTGGATCGTTTATTTTCATAGGAGTATCGGAAATAATCAAATTTATAAATCGAAAATAATTTTTTTCTCTTCTTTCTAATTTTTTCTAAAAATTTTTTTGCAAGTCATTGTCAATATCAATTCGAATTCTTTTCTTGATTTCTTCTGGTGTTTTCTTCGGTTTTCTTTTATCTTTAAAATCACGATAGAGACCAACTCCAATGAGTGTTACCACAAAAGTTATTATTAAGATATAAGAGATAATTTTTATATCAGGTTTTAGAAAATTTTGAAGTAGAGTAGTTTGATAAATAACTCCGCTTCCATCGTTCCCTTTCAAAGTTATGTTCCAGATTCCATCCCCAAAATCTTCGGTATGGAAGCGATATTCTAAGAAATTGGAAAGTGCGCTGGCGACTTGAGTTCCATTAAAAAATAGTTCCAAAGCAACGATGTCTTCATCTCCAGCACATTTTATAGTAAAATCTCCTGACCAATTGCCTCCAAAATTGGATCCAAGATTTTTCTTGAAAGATATGGAGAGTTTTTCAGAATTTTGACCCCTAATTAGGGTTGTTTGAAGGGAAATGATTGTGGCAATTATTAGTAAAAGAAATATGAACTTATCAGAATTACGGAGTTTCATGCTATTGCCCCTATTTCGATTTATAATCCAATTTTTTATGAAAAAATCCACATAACGAATATCTTATTGAAAATCTTTATCAATATCAATCCGAATTCCTTTCTTCATTTCCTCTGGGGATTTCTTCTTTCCTTTTCTATTTTTAAGGTTGTAGTATAAACTCATTCCAACACTTATTCCGATTAAAATTACAACACCGATAATTATGAGTATTCCGATAGTGGGGCTCAGAAAATTTTTTAAGGTCGAATACTGAAATTCAACTCCGTTTCCATCGAACCCTTTAAGCGTAATATTTACATCCCCGATCCAATAGTCCTTTGTATTGAAGCGAAAATCTAAAGAGTTTGAAGATGAATCTGCAACCTTAGTTTCATTAAAATACAATTCCAAAGCGACGATATCCTCATCGCCTGAACCATGGATTGTAAAATCTCCTTCTATTTGATCTCCAATAGCCGTTCCCATATTTCTTTGAACTGATAATGAGAGTTTATCTGAATTTTGGCCACTGATCGGAACCAATAGAATCGAAATAACTGCGATTATGATCATTAGAACTGAGGAAATTTTTACCGATTTTGCGAGCTTCATAGGAGATTAAAAAGGTGGATAAAAAAAAAATTTACGATTATATCTATCATGTCAGTTCTATCGGGCGAATAGACGGCGATCCCTGATGCACGGTATGATCGCCACGATTTGACCACCTAATAGTCATATATTTCCTTAAAGATCATCCGTGGAATCCTTCTGTGTTCAATCCTCAACAGAATAAAAGGAAATTCTTTTTATCATTACTCCAATTCTGCCCTTCGATCATTTTCCAATTCCTTAACTTCAATACTGAGGGCTTGATTGCATTCGGGGCATGCTGGAATTGAAATTTTTTCATTACATTTCCTGCAAATCAAATTACCATCCTCATATTCCATGCTTCTGGAGCAATGGGTTGGAAACTGCCGTTCAAAGTTGCATGAGACGCATCTCAGGACGGGGATAATTTTTAGTATCTTTTGCGATCGGTCCCGATTATCCCATTTGGGTTTCTCGAGTACACTCGGCAAGTTATCTAAGCTTACTTTCAATTCGCTCATCACCCTTCCCCTTAATGTATTATGTGCTATTATCTTTTCCCTTTTTCCATAATCTGGTCTTTTACCTGCTTTCAGCTCGGATTCTTCAAATTTTTGCGTGATGAATACGATTTTCTGTATGAAATCTCGTTCTATCTTTTTTAATTCTAATTTCGGCTTGATTACATCGCCAGTTTCAAGATCCTTTATTGATTTCACGAAGGCTCCGACACTTGCTTTCAATGAAGACTTGAACGCCCGAAACTCGTTATCCTTTCCTTCTGGACCGGCCAACATGTTTATATTTACATTAATAATTTGTGTAAATGCTTTGTTGGAAGCTTCTATCAATGAATTCCATTTCGTCCTTTCGCTGAGTTTCAGTCGCTTGATGAGAATTCTTGCAATCATTCTTAAATCGTGGTCAATAGCATTCAGAGTTTGAAATCGAGTTCTACGCGTTCTCGTACCAGCTACATGCTTCAATTTTACTTGGGATATCTCCTGAGCCAAGCTTCCAAGACCGACCATATCGATGATCCGATAACGACCTAACTTCGTATAATGAAAATCCGGGCAATTTTCCTTGATCAACAAAAAGAGTTCAAGCCATTTGTTCGCCGTTTCCGAGTTGATATTTAATGCAGCAGCAAGCTCACCCTCGGTTGCTACTAACTTGACTCCGCTCAAGAAATTTAGCATTTGTTCAACTAATTCCCTATCACTTCTTCTCGGTACCATTTTCTTCACTTTTTTTATTTAATTGTATATAGAAAAATTCAATAGTAAATACTATTGAATGCCTTTAATAGTATATACTATCGAAAGATATATAAATCTTCCGATACCATCTAAAATAGTCTATTAGTCTATTAGTCTATTAGTCTATTAGTCTATTAGTCTTAGTCATAGTCATTAGAAGATTGTGAGAAATATAATCTAATTCCATTCATACAATGAGGGGGTAAACAATAAGAGAAAAAACTGAGAGATTCTCAGTCAAAGATGTTTTGCTCCGTAGGAGCGGAAATTAAATTTTTACGATTATATTATTAATTTATTCTGATTTTTCACCCGCTTCCGTAAAGAAAAATTCCGCGAACTCAAGGCTTTGTTTATATGCCTGCTTTTTGGAAAGAACTGGATCTATATGATATTTATTATCCATTTGGGTCAAGGGATCCAGCTTTTCCACCAACGAGTTTAGAAAAATCAGAAATTGTTCGTGATTAATTACAGAAAAGGTTGCAACCCATTCCTCAAAGGTGAAATTTCCCCCCTCCAATAGCATTGTTTCAAACATCCTGCGTTCGGGGCTCCTTCGCTTCATTAATTTATCCAAATTGATCTTGAGGAAAAGCCAAATGAAAATGAAGATAGAACTAAAACTTATTAGGTCCTTTCGTGGATTAACCGTATCAGATGGCACGATCAGATATATTAGATCACCCCAAGAATAATATTCGGCGACTTCCACAAGGAAATCTTGATTTAGACCTACTTGCCAACCCAACCAGCACGTGATCGCTGTTAAAATGGTTTTGCCGAGGACGCACGGGAGGATCGTTTTGTAGTAAGGATATTTCATGAGGCCCATCGGAACGAGTATCATGTCGTCAGGAAGCGGACTTGCCGCAAAAAGGAAAACAACAATCGGAATAGTTTTCGGACTCCGCTCAAATTGCAAGCGCATCCTGTGGAATTTTTCGCCTACTTCGGAGTTTTGCACCTTTTTCGAAGATCCGATTAGTCTCCCAACGTAATAACTCACGGCTTCTCCCAATGCAGCTCCAATTCCGCTTAAAAGACCAATCCACACCCATGCTTCGGGGTTGCTAATCGATAATGAATAGATAACCAATACATAGGGAATAACAATCATCACAGAACTATTTCCAATGATGGAGATTAAAAAGGCAATAAGGAGATAATTGGTGGAACTCGTGCCAAAATCTCTCCACCATGTTGAGATGTTTTCAATCCCGGTATAAATTATTCCACCTTCTTTAACCACAGCCACGAGGATATAAATAATCGCGAGCATTACCAAAGTAAAAATATCGATAAATCGCAGACGAAGGCGATGTTTACCTAGTTTGATATCGACCATAGTGATAAAATATCACCTTTTCTATAAGAAATTATTCGATCTTTAAATAAGAAAATCAAATTTTTAATAGCATTCCTTCACTAGATTTATCAATGAAATTAATACTTCCGATTGCGGGTGTGGGACAAAGATTACGCCCCTTTACATTTAGTAAACCCAAAGGCTTTGTTACGATTGCAGGCTCTAGAGGCGTAGACCATATTTTGACTAAAATCGGCTCTAATTTGCCACCAAGCACTCCATTATGCTTAATAACCGGATACAAGAGCCAACAAATCGAGAAGTATCTGGATACCAATTATACCGAAAAATTTAACATTGATTATATCGAGCAGATCCCGGTTGGTTATCAAGCCGATATCCCGTATTTTTCCGGACTCGGTCATGCGATATTGCTGACCAAGGAATGGTTTGAGAAGACCGAAGATGTGGCGATGGCTGGGCTCCAACCTAACGATACTCTGATTTTTCTCAGTGATATGATCCCCGTGCGGGACTATCAATTTATCTTAGAATATTTGACCCATCCTGAATATGACGGGGTGATCGGCTCGATGATTGTACCCGCAGATAAAACTCAATTTTACGGCATTTTGGAAACAAATGAGGATCAGATAATAATCGATATGGTAGAAAAACCGAAACATACAACCTCAAATCAGGCAATTTCCGGAGTTTATGCCTTTAAGGCCAAAACTGCCTCCCGACTCTTCGCGATCTTGGAGGAGCAATATAAAATTCACGAAATAGAAATAGCCAATGGAACCAAGAAACGGAGAGAATTTCAATTTACTCCCGCTTTACAGCAGTTGGTTGACGAAGGATTCAAATTGTTAAGTGCCCCATTTGTCGATGGGATTTTGGATTTTGGGCGTCCTGAAGCGTTATTGAATGGAAATAGGGTATTGCTCGAGGCACATCAAGCCAACATAAATGGGCAAATTGCAAAAATTGAAAATACAATGATTATCAATCCATGTGCCATTGGTAAAAACACTCAAATTGTTCGTTCAGTCATTGGAAAGTATGTAAGTATCGGCAAAGATTGTATTATTGAGGATTGCAATTTGAACAATGTGGTAATTGGTGATAATTGCTTTTTGAAGAAAATTATTACCCAAAATTCCATTATCGGCGACAACGTAAAGATTGATTCCATTATAAAAAACAAAATAACCCTTGGAGATAATAGTTTTCTTCTGGAGTTGTGAGAAACTAAGAATTTTTTTTCAATCTATGATATCTTTATTTGTTTTTAGGGAGATATAATATTAATGTCAGATTCACCATTCGTTGTGGGTTTTTATACAATAAAAAGTCGGGGTAAGCTTTCTTCCAATTACAAAACGCTTGGACAAGTATTAACCGAGGAAGGATATCAACCCGTTGATTTTACTGAATTTC
>JABCSI010000080.1 GCA_018238965.1 Promethearchaeota archaeon | reverse complement strand
ACTGGTATCGGAAAGAACCGCACACTAAACCCTAAACCATAAACCCAAAATTTAAGGTTCAGTGGCATTAATTTCGGTATCAAAACGAGGGAAAGATGGATCCAGAAATTGGGATAAATAATCAAGATTCGGAGTTTTTAAGCCACTCTCAGTAATCAAAATCCGAAATTCCTTTGCGATTTGATTCATTTCTTCACTGGCATACTTGGCATGGCCAGCCATAGCAACTTCGGCAAACCGGGTCTTCATCCGTTTTCGAAATGTTCTCCGAACCAACCAGCGGGGCAAATAAAATACCCATAGCGATTTGGGATTTAGTTTATAGCGCAATTTCCGTAGAACCCGAAAACCCTCCAAAATTCCTTTAATACCGGCGTTGATCAAGGCGGGAGTTTCCGCAAATTTATAGTTATCACAGTCAATTGCTATCAAGGCATTGGCTAGAGGACTCACCAAAGCGATGTGATACTTAAGCCACGCGTCAATATCCGGATTAATTTTCACCGGAATCCCTGCATCTTCAAAAAATAAGCGATATTTCTCCAAGCGGGGAGACATTGTACAATCAATTTCACCTAAATGAATCGAGGATTTAGAACTATACATGATTTCGATTTCATCCCCGACCCGCATCCCCCCTGCTGACGGAAAACCGAGAATAACTTGCGCTGGATCCAGAGGAGGACAGTAATCCGCAACCAAGGTCCCATTATTACCGAGAATAATTATATCGGGACGGCTTTTTATCGCAACCAGAGCAGGGATGATCGAAGAAACTTGGTTTTTTTGCATCACCACGAGAATCACATCATAGTCATCCTCGGGAGAGACCCGATCTACTGTTGGAACCGTGAATTGCACTCGTTCATCTTGTAGGCTGAAAAATAGGCGAATGCCCCGCTCTTGGAGAGCCAATAAGGTTTTTCCACGGGCCAATAGAGTGACATCGCATTGCGCCTTCTGTAAGAGATAGGCATAGAGACGACCAAGGACACCAGCACCATATATTAAGACTCTAATTCTAATAACCTCCGATAGAAATTCCATCTCCCGGTAAATTAAGGAGACTTCAAATTTATCTAATTAGACTTGTCTAATAAAATTATGGACATCGAACAAAAAAAATGTCGAAAAAAGAAATTCCCAATTAATCCCAATTAAATACAGCCTAAAAAGACCATTAGGTATTGGGCAAATATCCCACATTTCAGTAGAATACTAAATTTTTTCTTGTATTCAACTCCCAAGTCAACCTTGTACATTAATAATGCCGCAATTTCCAGCAGAACAAGAACCAAAGCCATTCCAAAGAGGTAGAGATAGGTATTTGGAAGACTGAGAAATTCCGGAATCACAATGCAAAACATCGAGAAGTATAAGAGGGCAACTAATCCCTTTTGTAGATTTTTAGAACCGATTAGGTCAATGAAAGCCACGTCTTCTTCTTCTGCTTCTCCTTCTGTGTCTTCTGTTCCTTTATCGGATTTATATCTTTCATATTTCTTAACAATATCCTTGGATAATTGGAGTGAAAATATCGCAAAGAATATTAAGTAGACGTAAATAGGAATAATTACGCCTCCGATCAGTGCACCGTAGAAGAATCCGAACGCCGGGAGAAAACTGTTCCATAATGAAGGAATGAGGCTACGGAACTTCCATTTCTTGCCGTAAAATATTATCAAATCTTCAAAAGCACCTATCAGTAACACTGCCAAGACTGGAATAATACCTAGATCATATCTTGCACTATGGTAAATTGAGAGCCCAAACGCAAGTAAATATGAAACTCCACCAATTATTAAATAAATTTGGGCATCCCTAAGTTTCTTTTCCGGTTTTTCAACGATTCCTAAAACTAAAACACTAAACATCCCACTCAGGGCAAGTAGGAAGAAGATAATTGGCCCAAAGGTTAAATTTGCCCTAACTCGACCGCTTCCTACCAAATATCTCGTGAGGAGCACCCCAAAAACCACCATGATAGCGCTTTTCACCCAAGTTCCTGGGCGAAGGGTTTGATGAATATTTTTGTATGTCATTTTATTTGTCATTGTGATTCCCTCAAGCAGCGGAGTATGTTCTTGTATTGTCTTCAAAGTCCAAAACTAACGTTTGGCCCTCAAAGGTGATCGTGGTTATCTTGGTTCCGAAATCTTGGGTGCAATAATCATTTTCAAAGCGCTCAAAGGGCCCTAAATCAACCATAGCTCCATCGGCATACATATTGCCTTCCCATGCAACGGTCATAAGCCCTCTTGAGGGAGAGTCGTACTCGAGATCAAACCCCATGGAAAGTTGTCTAATTTTTACAGACGCACCCAAAATGGCATTTCTAAAGGCTTCAAAGGAGGCATAATCCTCAATCGAGCCTAATTCAATAATATAGGCGTTCTTTTTACCTTCGGAACGGAGTTCATAGGGATGCGTAGGATCATCCTCATTCGGCATCCATTGGGTCTTTTCAAAGGAATATAGGGCAACATAGGCGTCTCCCTTCTGACCGAAGGTCCACTTTCCTTCCTGCACGACATCATCAAATGCCCACTGGGGGAAATAGGCATGGGTATAGAATTTGGCTCCTAAATAGGCAATCACCGCTTCACCCAGTAGGGATTGACAGCCGCGATCGTATTGAAAAATTCCGACGTTCTTATACATCGTGGCACGGGGTTTCCACCCTCCGGTGAATTCCTGAGGGCTAACTCCCCCTGGGGAATTGGTATAAACCATCGCTTGATGATCCAGGGTTGCTTGCCAGATGTGTTCTTGGATCCCATTTTTCCCTTTATGGTAATCCTGAGCTCCAGAGAGCTGGTAGTACGGTGTTCTGTATGTATAGGTGCTTACTGATTCAAGAGCTACACCTTGGGTTATATCCCCTAATATCTCACAATATCCCGAAATATCTGTTCCGCTAATCGTTGCTCCGATGTTTAAAACATCCAAAAACATAGGATCGTTGAATATAAGTTTGGTCGACAAGTCATGCTTATCTTGGAATGCCAAAGTCGTATCGATGATTTGGGAGGCTGCTGTGGCACTCATCCCCCAGTAAAACATTAGATCCTCTTCATTGTAGTCTATACCATAATCAGGGCCATCGGCAAGATTTAAACCCATACGTTCCTTATGTTCGTTATTCAATTTCGCCGCTTTTGCAATATCTTCCAAAATTGGCGGAACGGTGTAGCGATCACTGGTAGCAATGGACATCGCACCCCGATTTCCGCCATCATTCAAATTAATATCATTATCTCCAATTCCAACCAACAACCACGCCGCCAAAATTGGTGATTCAGTATTTGCAGGATCATCCCATGATGTGCCGAATTGCCGTGAATCTTCGGTTCTACCGTGGGATGTAGCGTAACGACTCCGATAGACATTATTTGCAAAATCAAAGGCCATTTGGTCAACCACCATAGCGGCTTTTTGAGAAATATCAAGATCTTCAGAAAATTCGACAATGTTCAATAGCGCGGCCAAATCCAAAGAATAATAAATATTTGAATGGAATTCCGAAAATCCAAATTGCCCCCGCCAGGTTAACCACCGATCAATAAGTGGAATGGCGTGATCAATATGATCCTGTCCCGTCATATTGGATCCCGGGAAGGTTTCATTATGATACAATTGTCCGGCCATCAATTCAGCCGCGTGGAAGAGAATCATATGGTTTTCCGTCCAATAGTACATATCGCTGGAATCGGGAAATCCGGCCGAACTGGGCTCATCAATCCAATAACTGAAATTGAGAATCGTGTTTTTCAACTCGGTTTCCAATTCATTGCTCATTACATGGGTATCATTATTGAAATATAGCATCCGCAAGTACCCGTTCACGTCAAAGTCCGAACAATCTTCGTAGTTATTCACATCCTCCAATCTATTACGAATAACTGCCTCGTTAGGTTGAAGACCGAAAAATATCCGGGTTGCTTGGGCATAAAAGGAATTATTGTTAATTTTGCTTATGTTCAAAAAAAAATCCTTGCGTTCCTCGAAGGAAAGAGATTCATCGAATTCGTATTGGGTAATAATTTGAGGTGAAGAAATTAACGGCTCACTTTGGGTTGGGGTGATCTGAATTCCCATAGATAACATGAAAGGAAAGAGGATCATGAGCATAAACATTGTAGAATGAACTAACTTTCTGTGCGCTTTCATATTTAGAAGTAGATCCCATTTTATATATAAAATTTTATATCAAAAAGGCATAGTTTAAATTACTATAAATAATGGAAAAAATAATGGGAAATAAAAGAATTACATATGGACTGGTGGGATACGGTCTGGAGGGGTGGGCACACACATTGGAATTAAAAATTGCACCCCTTCTCCGAGGACGAACCAAGTTAATCACGGGGTTTGATCCCGATCCAAAATATCAAGAAAAACTTAGCAAACATAAGAATGTGAAAGTGGCGCAATCCTTTGAGGATTTGTTGGATACACCCGATTTGGATGCGATAATTGTATGTTCCCCCCCTCAATTTCATGCAGATCAAGTTATTGCTGGACTGGAAGCGGGAAAGCATGTCTATTCTGAAGTACCCATGGCATTGAATGCGAAGGAAATTGAGATGATTATTGATGCAGAAGAAAAATCGGGCAAAAAATACCAATTAGGTGAAAATTATGCTTTCTTTTCGGAAGTGCTTTATGCAGGAAATTTAATCTCTTCAGAAAAAATCGGACCTGGGGTTTATGCAGAAAGTGAATATCTGCACGATGTAACCTATCGTTGGCGACAAGGAAAGATGGGAGGACCGGATACACCCCGAGTTGATTCGTGGTATTCGATGATGGAACCCATGGAATATGCACACACTATTGGCCCCGCCCAGGTTGCTTTAGGAGGGATCAAGTCGCCTATGCCCTTTATTGAAGCAAAAAGTTACATTAATTCCAATGGTGGATATGAAGGGAATCCTATCTGTCGACCTTCGGGTTCTTTTCAAGTCGCACTTTTTAGAACGGAAACGAATGCCATTGCCAAATGTGCTAATGCCTTCGTAATTGCCCGGGAGCCAACCAGGATGATGATTCAAGTTATTGGACGAACAGGATCATATGAATGCTATAAAATAGGACGCCCGGGAAGATTGTTCCTCGCCGATGGCCATGAAATCACACAACTTCGGCATCGAAAGGGAAGAATTAAGCGGGTTGGGAAGTTTGAATTATCGAAAAGAGTTCCCTTGCGTCTGGGGACCTATCATGGGGCAAAACCCCGCATAATGGACGATTGGTTATCGGCGATAGAAAAAGATTTAACTCCCGCGCTCAATGCAAAAGTGGCGGCCAATATGTGCATGGCAGGGATATGTGCAGCGAAGAGCGCCCATCAAAACTCCCCAGTTTCAATCCCGGTATATAACTCAAAGCGATAAAATCGGGAAATCCTACTTTAGAATTCAAAAGAAGATGCTTTTTTCATCAAATTTTTTCCACACTGTTTCAAACCATCCTTGGGTGTCGGGTATCGGCCGTCTATCTATCCATTCAATGGAAAATATCCAATCATTTAATTCATTCGACTGGCTATCCTTTAGGCAAATTTCTTGAATTTTTTCGTTCAAGACTGGATTATTTTTCTTAATTCGGTACATTTCTAATTTTGGATGGGGTACAAAAGAATCCTTTTTATCTTCCACTTTCTCTTCAGCTTCACTTTTCCCATCTTTTTCAGTACTAATGACAGCGAATGACCCCCGACTCCCTCCTCCTTGAATCAAATAATCCCGATAAGCAGTTAGAAATGTGAGTTGAGTAACCAGTGCATCATAGGTTTTCCACATTTCAATTGCTTGATTTCCCGATTGAATTACCAATGTTGAAAAGAATTCCTTGATTTCTTTCTTAATTTCAGCAAGAACCGGGGATAATTGGGATAAATCTCGGATATACGCTCCTACTCTCATCATCCGTGTTTGCATTTTGATCAGTAGGCTGGAAAGGAAAGTATCGTCATGGGAATCCGAAGTAATTCTGTCGTTTAGAAGTGAGATAACAGTATGTTTTGTTGCTTCCATTTGTTTGAAAATTTTTTGGTCGTCCGCCGATGAATCCCATTTACCATATGCAATCTTTTCCGAAGCTCGAATTGCTCCAACCTGTCCCGAATTTAGAGCAGACCCTCCAGGACGATGAATTCCGTGGGATCCATTTACTTCACCGATTGCAAATAACCGGGGGATCGAAGTCTGCCACCACATATCGCCGGTAACACCTCCGTTACAGTGTTGGGCGCACAATCCAATCTCCAAAGGTTCTTTCCACAGATCAATACCCTGTTTCTTGTATAAATCTATCGCCTTCGGATTCATATGATGTAGTCTTTCGATTGGAAGGTTTTGAACGCCATCGGATTTTTCCAGATATGATTTGACATCGTCTTCAAGCCGATCCCAACCGAAATCTGCGGGATTTTGTCGAAAATCCAAAAATACTCGACGATTGCGGACCACTGTTTCAATATGAACTGCAAAATCGATTAAAGATGACTCGTAATCTTGAATTCGTTCAACATTAAAGGGCCATTGGTATCCCTTCAGAAAAGTGGCCTTGAGTAACTCGGAATTGGAAGGAAAATACTCCCGTAAGAATTCAACACACTCAGTTTGAGAATCCGCGGGATCGAGATCTTGATCTTGTGCCACGGAAATATATCGGGGTAGAACTTGTTGATAGGTCCCACTTACATTCCAACGAAATTTCAGGGATGCCAACCCATATTGGGATTCGGTTAGATTCTGTAATTTTGCCCCCGCCATGATAGCTAAACTGGTAGCGCCCCATTGGGATGGAGGATAGACTTTTTTTCCATACATTCCCGAAGGTCCACCAGTGGCAAGCACAAGAAAATCCGATTGGAAAACTTGAATGCATTCCTCTAATGCTTCTTTTGTTAGCTGGGATTGATCTGCAATCTTTTTTTTGTCCACTGCAAGGAATCCTCGAGCCCGATGATTGGAATCCTTTAATATTTGCATGACATAAAATTGATCCAAAATGGCAATACCGCGCGCTTTTACTTCACGAAGAAGATGCGTGCCCATCAGATGGGATGTCAAGGGACCTGCAGAAGTGCCCCTTTGTAATGGGTCGTTATCTGTTTTATAGCCCACATAAGTTCCGTATTCATCGTGGGGAAATGGAACGCCAATATTAACCAAGTTCATAAAAGCTTGGGTGGAACAGGTAGCTTCAATTAGTGCAATATCTCCATGCATTGCCCCTCCATCAAATAGCGAATGAGCCATTGAAACTGGAGAATCGGGAGAATCCCCCGCCAGTGATAACTTGTAGTAAGTCTGTTTATCGCTTCCCGCATCAAAACTTGTGCCTCCACCTAAATTTTCAGTAATAATTAAGATAGAATGGGCAGGGATATTTCTTTTGGTTAATTCCAGTGCGCAACTTAATCCCGCGACCCCACTTCCAATGATAATCGTATGATATTTTGAAATTTTTGAAATCATGATGATCCCTTACAGGCGACGAATGTGAAAACCTCCGTCAAGATTCAAGACTTGCCCAGTGGAATATGGTATTTTTCCTTCAGCCAAGGCTACAGACGCAATTCCAATATCTCCGGGATTACCCCAACGTTTAATGGGTAGAAGACCATTTTTAATCAATTCATCGTATTTTTGCTTCACGCCTTCGGTCATGGGGGTTGCGATAATCCCCGGTTGGATTTCAAAGACAGGAATCCGATATTCGGCCAATCGATCCGCGTATAACTTGGTCATCATGGAAAGACCCGCCTTAGAAACACAATATTCCCCCCGAGATGTTGAACTGGTAAATGCAGAGATGCTGGAGATCGAGATTATGGAAGGCTGGTAATTATCGATGGAGTGCTGATTTTGGATTTCAATCATCCAATTGGCCATTGCCTGGGTGAGAAAATACGGACCCTGTAAATTGATCTTCATTACATGTTCAAAACTTTGTTCCGACGCCTCCAATAGATCTTTCCGCTCCGAGGGAGCAATTCCTGCATTATTGACCAGAACATCTATTCTATCGAATCCCGATTTAATATTCTGCAGGAGTAAATTGCGAGATTCTGTTGAGGAAATATCGCATTTATAATATTTCCAGTGTCCCTCAAAACCAGGAAAAAGTGTAGGGAGGGGTTCCCGTCGAGCACATATAATTGCAAAATAACCCGCTTTTAGAAACTCGGTGGCAATTCCGTGCCCAATACCTTGAGTTCCACCCGTGATTAGCACAATTTTCAAATTTTCTTTGTTGATTTTACCCATGTTTAATGATTCTCCATTTTTTACAATTCTCCAAATTTTCTATTCTTCTATTTTTCTTCCATTAATAGTGTATTTCGTGTTTTACCTTTATAATAGGGAAGGTAAGTCTTTGAATCCCGAATCACACAGCCCGTAACGGTTCCCTTCCGCATCAGTTCTGTGCATTTGGAACAACTAATGCAGCATTTCTTCGGATCCAATTCGCCTTTTTCCAAAATTTGTTGGCCGAATTCAGGGTTGGCAAAAGACATCCTACCATAGCCCATCATATCTACATTACCCGCTGCTATTTCTGCAGCCCCAACTAAGGCAGAATATTCCCTTAACCATGAATAACCCGTGCCAATGATTTTTACTCCAGCGGGAATTCCCTTACGAATTACCCGAGTAAGAGTTAAAAACCGCGCTACTCCCTCTAATGGGTGTTCTTCCGGCATTTTACCCCCCTTAACTGTTTGATCGAAGGGGCGGGAAATACTGGGATCATAATAGGGATTTCCTAAACTGAGATTTAATAAATCCATCCCCAACCCATGTAGGTCGGTGATCAATCGAATTGGTTCACCCAAATCAGGGGTAGGCGGGAATTTATCCCCAATTTCTTTTCTGATCCCCCAACCGTAGGGATACGGAACTCCATCATAGATGCTCATTCGACTGGCGATTAGGAAATTATCGGAACCGAATTTGGTGGATATGCGTTTAATGATATCTTTAACCAAGCGGGTTCGATTTTCATAGTCTTCTCCCCCATATATGGAATTTTCCCGTGTAAAGGCGCTTAAGGACTCATTTAACAGATATCCATGGCAGAATTTAATATCTACTCCGTCAAAACCAATTTCTTTTGCCAAGGCTGTGGCGGTTTCGTAATCCTGAACAAGATTTCCCAATTCTCCGTCGGATAAAATTTTACCCTCCGATGGTTTCTGATGATACCGCTCATCTAGGGGGGTGGATTTGTACATACGTTGGGGAATTTTTTCCGATGGGCGGGAATATCTCCCCGAATGGTTCAGTTGCAATATTTTTATCGATTTGGAATACATTGGGTTCTTACTGTGGAGTTTTTCCTCAGATTGTTCTGCTTCAACTATGAGTTTTTGAAAAAAGAGTTTATTATCTTCGGTAAGCATCAATTGATTGGGGTTGGAGCGACACTCCATGCTAATGGCTGTCGATTCATACCATATAAGTCCCGCTCCTGATGAACCAAATCTTCTATATCGCCTTCTTGTTAAAGATGTCGGAGCACCTTCTTTTGTTGCATCACATCCTTCCATAGGATGGACTACGAGGCGATTGGGAAATAATTTTTGTTTAATTGTAATTGATTTACTTAAAATTTTCAAAGATGGATTCAGTTGAATATCCAGACCTAAGGAAGCGATCTTTTCTCGAATATCCCGCAGAGTTTTAAATCGAAAAGCTTCATGGGTCATTGATTTTAATCTAGCCGTCCATATTTTTAAACCTTTAATATGGCATATCTTCTGTTGATTTTTGGGAATTTTGTGGGATTCGGGAGATCCGGGAGTTTCACAATTTTTTTTTAAGAAAAATACTTAAAAATCTAAAGGCTAAATATATAGAGTAGAAGCAAAACATTTACTAAGTGTATTAGAAACTTTCGAGAATTTACAGATGACAGATTTAGTTTTGATTTGGACACCGGGAATTATTATCAGTTTTTGTGGGGCAGTGATCGTAGCAATATCCGTCGGTTTTGCCCTCAATCAATATTTTAGGAACTATAAACATATGTTATATTTCGCATTTATGTGGGGATTCTGGTTTGTCTGGATGCTCTTTCAAGGAATCTCTGATCTTCTTGTTTCTGATCTAGTTCTCTCAACGAATCTGCATTTTGTATGTTTTTATGCCCTCGTCGGAATCGGATACACCACAGTTTTGTTTGTCGATGCTGTATCCAGAACTTCCCTTGATCCATTGAAATTAATTCTCGTTACGCTCGCCAGTGGTGCAGTTATCCTTTTCTCATTTGACGGAGATGCGATCATCATCAATACTGAAGGGATTTTACCCTATCCAACAATGAATGGGAGATTTCGGTTTGCAAATTTGATTCTTATGTTCTTGATTGTCGCAATGTTGATCTATGTAAACCTCAAAATATTGCTCAACACTCCAAAAAATTTAATTAAATTTTCTCGAATCAATCTCGCGGGTGTGGTTCTTTACGGAGTATTTCCAGTACTGATTCAATTTACAGATTTAGAACATTTTATTCCCGGAATTGCAAATATATCAATTGCTTTTGGTGTCACTATAGGTACATATGCGCTCATTAAGCAACCACAAACGGCATTTATCCTACCCTTCAAGGCATATCGCTTAGTGATTGTAGATACGGACGTTGGGATGCCGATCTATTCCTATGAATTCATGTCTTCAGGCGAAAAATTTAAGGAGGGTGTTTTTTCAGGATTCATAAAGGCTTTAGGCACACTCTTTGATTTTACGCTCGATAAGGGAAAGGTAAGGGAGATTCATTTAGATGAAGCGGTGTTAATATTGCATTCTTCCGATTCAAATCCCTTGGTCTCTATTCTTATTGCGAACAAGTCATCACCCTCTCTGTTGAAAGCATTCCAGGCATTTTCAATCAATCTATATTCCGAAATGTTTCAAAATTATCAATATTCCCCCGAATTAGACAATTTCTCCTTTATTGGGGATTATGTGACGAAATACTTTTCCTTCATCCCAAGGGAGTAGGGGCTAAATTTCTCTTTGAAATGCTAAGCAAAATTATAAATGGTTGTAATTTTATTAATTACTTAGTATGGCTCACAGTGTTGTAACAGTAACCAATCGAGGGATGTTAACTATTCCTGCAAAAATTAGGAAAATTTTGAACATTGAGGATGGACATAAGATTTTTGTGAGCGAAAAAGATGGTTACATAATTTTAAAGCCTATTATCGATTTCACCAAAGAGGAAAATAAAATTTTTGATAGTGAAGAAATGGTTAATCTGATGAAACAAAGGGAATCACAAAAAGAGCAAGAAATTGAAATTGAAGATAGATCTCCGTTTTAAACATAATCAAATAATAGGACATAAAGAAAATGAGTGAAATATTAATTGATACTGGAATTATCCTAAATCTCCTCACACAAAATCCTCCTACAAAGTTAAAAAATTTGATAAATAACATAGAAAATCAAAAATATAAAGCAACAACGATTCAACCCGTAATATTAGAAGTTTCGAGATGGTTACTTAAAACAAACAAAAAAATCGAAATTTCTCAAATTATCTACTCTCTCCTCAGTAGTTATCATATTTCGGTCTATCCTATAACTGATTTAAACCAATTCATTTCAGGTGGAATAATTAGGCACCAAATTCCACATTTATCGACAGTGGATGCACTTTTATATGTTTTTGCGAAAGACCGGGATATATCTATTCATACAACAGATAAATCTATGGTTGACGGCATCAAAGGAATATTTCCCAAATCAAAATTACATTTCTATAGGTATTCAAAATAAAATACGTGAAAAAAAATTTTTACTTTACTTATTGTTCCTTCGATAAATTCGCCTATTATTCCGATTTCGCCCATTCAAAATCAATCAAAACAAACTTTTTGGTATAGAAATAGGTCCCAATTAGGATTATACTCACAATTGGCCCCCAAATCACATTACCAAGATTGAAGGTGTTAGTCCCCACGGTCGTATCTCCAAATTTATAGAGTTGTCCCAAGAGGAACACACCGAATGCTTGAAATAGGTTCAAGATAATGCTCGGATATCCCACATACAAGCCCGCTTTTTGCACATTGGTTTGACGTTCGTCGTCTTCTGCTAAATCGGCATACATTATATATGGGAATAAATACCACCCCCCGATAACAAATGCATATCCCCACACCAAAAGCAATCCAAACCAGAGCGTGTTTTCAACATCGATTAAACCAATAAGAGATAAAGGCATAACCATGGCACCGAAAATAAAAACCATTTTGATACTTTGCGTTTTCCCTTTCTTTGCGATCATTCGTTTCCAAAACTCCAAGAAAATGAGTATACCGAAAACCATACTGCCCGAAACAATGATATTTTGCATTGTACTCAACTGTAACACCTCCGTCAAATATTTCAAGATGACGGTGCCCGCTATAACCCAGCCGATACTCGCAAAACCTTGCATGAATACCACTTTCTGGTAGCGGATGTTTTTGAGCGCAACTTTGAAATTTTGTATTAGGTTGGATTTTTCAACTTTCCGGGGTTCTATGGGCATTAAAAGGGTGCTGGTATAGAAACTCGCTATAAAGAACACTCCAAATATAATGCACCCCCACAAATATGCAGGAGGAATGAAGTTTGGATCGTTTTCAATATTTGTTGCAAAATCGGTCAGAATCAACATGGCGAAGAGGGTTTGAATGACATGGCCAATGAAGTTAGCGATATTCTGAATCTGGGAACATTTTGGTCTATCTAATACATGAAATTGTTCTGCCATCCATGCTTGATAGGGAGTAGTTACGGCGTAAGAAATTTCAAACACCGTATTCCAGAGCAAAAACCATCTCAAGAGGGTGTCTTCGGAAGGGTTGTCCAAAAACAAGGGAGGTAGCATGAGGAGGAGGAATGAAACGACCAAAATTGGCGCTAATACTAAAACATAGGGTTTGCGCCCCCCTAATTTTTTAATGTAGGTCACGTCGCTTATCCACCCAAAGAAGGGCTGCGAGATGGCTATGGCGATGTATCCCACAGTCATGCGGTTGGTAACTTTGGTTTCATCGAGTCCAAAGCCGGTTGTATAGAGTGTAAATAAGGCAAAGCCAAGTAGGCCTAGCAGAAGCGCCGAACTTATACGCGGAAATGAGAAGAGCATCATTTTTCGAGTTGAGGCCCGGGGAATTTCGACGGGAGAACCGAGTGAAGTATTTGACTCCATAATTCTCCTCATAGGTTGAAGATCTATAAAAAAGTAAAGGTTCAGAGTAAGAATGATATCTCATAAAAAATTTAGATATTTAAATAAAAAATATGGGGGTGCATCCTATAAATGGGAAGGTCTCTCGGGAAGAATTACAACCTTTCTTTCTTCAATGTGGACCATAATCTGCCCGTTAGCAAAGAGGTCTGGATCAAATTTACCCGACT
>JABCSI010000329.1 GCA_018238965.1 Promethearchaeota archaeon | reverse complement strand
AGGGCGAAGAGCAAGATTTCTGGCGGCATTCAAGTCAGCGTCTATTTGGTGCCCTTTTTTACAAGAAAAAATCTTCCCTTGGCGGTTTCCCAAAGCGGGTAAACACATTGCTCGGAGATTACCAACCTTTTGCCCCTTAGTAAAGCAGGTGTTCAAGTTTGCAGAATGACGGGCGCAAATGCGGGAAGAATATCGCGCATTGACCCGCTCTACCCGAATTCCCGATCGATATGCACCTCAGATCAGTTGGTGGATGATACGACTGTGGAACCACCGTACTTGGTTGTGAGCTAGCCACCCTCCGACCTTCCGCTTCGGGCTGTTTTGTGACCATGTGAGATCCTCCACCTTAATTGCGGACATACTGTACCGCGGCAGATTTGTGCTTATTCACTCTTCTCAGTAATTACTTGGTCGGTTGTTTTTCTCCGTCGCAAAATAGTTACAATTATTGCTGCTACAATATTTAATGCCACATATATCCAGTATAGGTATTGTTCCGATGCAGGTAAATCATCATAAAACAAATACAAAAGCGCGTGAGCTGCATTACTACTTCCATGGAATAGCATCATAATGAGCAAGTTACCTTCCGATTTCTCATAGATGTACGAGTAAACGAATGAAATGGACATTGTCATCAATATAAATCCAATATATGGTGTGAAGTAATGGTTATCCCATATCATAAACCAAACTGGAATGTGCCAAAGACCCCAAAAAAATCCAATAATTAGGCTTACTTTTTCAGGGCTGTATTTTTTTAGTAATTCTCCTTGCAAGTATCCACGCCATCCGATTTCCTCTTGTCCTCCACCAAGAAATGCCGTAAAAAGCAGATATGGTACATAAATCAAATAAGGAAGATAGCTCGGATCACTGGGTAACGGGAAGGGAGGAATTTCTAAGTTAAAAATCATTCCGATGAGCAATGCGAAACCGTTTATCATCAGGGGAATAATTAAAATTATGATTAAATATAATCCCCATTTAGTAATCCCCTTTTTCGAGAAGATTTTCTTTAGGTGTTCTTTGAAAGATTGTTTATCATTTCGTAATGCAATAAACGCACCAAATGCGGGACCAAATGCACCAATAATGAGAGTAATAAAATAAATTGCTTGAGACAGTTCATCAGAGCTATATGTGATTATGCCAAAATTTTCAAGCACGGCAGGAATCCAAAATATCCAAGAGAACAGAAATGTGGATATAAGATAAATGAATGAGTTGCGATTCATAGGTGTTTGAGTTAATAATAATAGAACAATATTTTCGAGCCCAGTTCTTAGCCTTCTTTATCCGCTTTTTCATTCTTTAAAATGTTTCACAATTATAACGTTTTTTTACCTTCTTCCAACCTTTTCCCCTACTATAATTAGCTAAATTCCAAATAGAGAATGAGTCCAACTTGTGCAATAACCAGTATGAAAATTGCGATCCGGGATATTTTTCGCATCCTATCTCTTTTCATGGCCTTTTTCCTCTCTTCTTCGTTCGTTTCAGAAGATGAAGTATATTCATAAATATCCCCGATAATCTCTTTTTCATTATTCAGCGCTATGACACCAATAATATGAATTCGGGACTCGCTTAAAAATATTTATCGCCCTTTATTAAGACCTTTGAGCATCCACTTCGGAGAAATTCATACATTATTGATGGTAAAGAGATTTTCAACACTCAAATATCGCTGGCCACTGTCAGCAAACACTATCACGATACTTTTCTGGCTGAAATCTGGGCGGTTGCTTATTTCTTCGGCAGCTTTAGCAACTGCACCAGAGGAGATGCCTACTAGGATGCTTTCTTTCAGTGCAATTTTTCGACACATGGCAAAGGCATCCTTTTCCTTCACCAAATAGATTTCATCGATATAATCATGATCAATGGTTTCAGGAATAAATCCCGGAGCGGTCCCCATCATCTTATGGGGGCGAAAAATTCCCTTAGATATGTAAGGAGATTCAAACGGTTCAATGGCAATTGTGTATGTATTTGGATTTTGTTCCTTTAGGTATTTTCCCGCACCGCAAATAGTTCCACCGGTTCCAAGTCCAGCAATCAATACCAAATTAGAATCTTCGTTTCCCTCTAAATCTCGCCATATTTCTGGTCCGGTGCTCAGATAATGTGCTTTTGGATTTGAAGGGTTAATGTGTTGACCAACATAGAAATAATTCGGATGTTCCTTTAGAATTTTCTTCATACGATTACGGGCGCCGGCAGTACCCTCGGAAGCAGGAGTGAGAATAAGTTCTGCCCCAAAGGCTTTTAAAATTTGACGTCTTTCGAGGCTTTGAATCTCACTCATGACCAAAATCGCCTTGTAACCCTTCAAGGCTGCTATAAAGGCAACAGCCATACCCGTGTTTCCACTGGTACTTTCAATGAGCGTATCTCCCTTCTTAAGTGTTCCTGCCCTCTCTGCGTCCTCGATAATTTGCAAAATCGGGCGATCCTTTACGCTAAGGGGATTCATGAATTCGCATTTCGCATATATTTCATGATTGGGAAAGAGTCGGGAGAGGCGAATCATGGGAGTATTGCCTATTAATTGAAGAATCGACTGTTTAAACTTGGGCATCAATTTAGTTACCATTTTCCCACTGATAAATTATGATATTATTATCATTTATGATATGGTCAAAACTAAGAAAAAATAGATTCCAGTTGAAGGATAGGTGCCAATTCTTTTTTGATTTTGTGGTTATTTCTACAAAACTATCTAAAAATTAAAATGAAGGATAGAACTTATAGGAATTAAGTCAATTTCTTGGGGGAGAAGTTTTGCAAAAACCAATTATACAAATATCAATTATTGATTCCACTGAATCTCGTTCCAATTATAAGGAAATCTTGGAAAAAGTCGCTTTGAGATGTAAAAAATATTCAAAAGCTATCATTGAATGGTTAAACATTGACGGATTCCCCGTTTTACAGATCTCATATCCTACATTAGAAGATCTTGAGCAAGTTTATGAAGCAAAGACCAAATTGGTTAATAAAACGATGGAAGTTTTTCAATCTAATCGTGATTCCTTTGATAAACTCATTTCACAAGCTTTTAAGACCGGTGCACAACACGAACCCAAAAATTCTTCAAAACCATTCATAACCTTGAAATATTCCGTCAATTACAAAGAAGTTTTACTTAATTACTATAATTATGCAAATCCCGTGGGAAATTTCCTTGGATCTCAATTTTTTGTGGAGGAAATCGAGGATGGGTTCCTCTTATTTTATGACAGGAAGGAAGATTTTCTTGTTCATCAATTGGATCTGTTACACTCGAAAGAATTGCCGGATTGGTTTAAAGCAAGGAACTTGAATCTTGAGAATCCAGCCATAAAGAAATTACTGAAAAAATTCCAAGGATTAAAGCACGATATGATTGAAAAGGAAGCTTATAGCGCCGATGACCCTTCAGAAACAGAATTTCTGGATGAAAATTGAAAAAAAGAAGGATAATCGGATATTTACTTTTGAGATTCTCGAACTTGGGCCCATTGAACATAAAGCTGTAATACTTGGGCCATGAAATTACCATCATTCAATGACCCATCCTTCAGTTGCTTTATGATATTTGCCAACTCATTGCTATGTTGTTTATGGAAAGTTCTTAGATCCTCAGATTCCACTGTCTTCTCTAATATTTGATAAAAATTCTCCCATCCTAGGGCCTGTGCAGATTCTTTCATAGCAGTTGGAGCAAATTCTTCTTCCAATTCCGTTGTTTTAATTTTATACAAATCGGAATGGCCTTCATCAAATATCTTAACATTTTCATAGAGCTGTTCGCAAATTTCTTGAAATTTATCCTGATCATAAATAATGCCCGGATCATTGGAAAGTCCAATAGAGTTCATGTCTTCCCAAGTAACATCACTACCTTTCATTGGAAATACAGAAATCGTATTATCCTTCGAAAGATCAAGTTCATGGGCACAGTCTGGTGAATTAAATACTGATTTCTTTGATCCCAAGAAAAACACAATATCGCTTATGGGAACGTTCTTATCCATAAAATCATCAATATTGCCCGACAAATCTTGTTCACACAAAAAAACCTTATAAATCTCCGGTTTTGTCTCCAAATATTCACCTAACTCCGCCAATCGATATG
>JABCSI010000328.1 GCA_018238965.1 Promethearchaeota archaeon | reverse complement strand
TACTCGGCCACCAATTCATCATTTTCTGTATGGTTAATGATTATAAGTTCTCGATTGAAATAATACGAAAAGTGCACCACCCCCAACACAATTATAGATCAAATTATTGCTTGCCTGCGTTGATTCTATTACTCGACCGCCTTCTGCCTTAATTAAAATTCCATTCCCAGAAAATTCATCATTGCCGCCTGTAATGTTAAAAATGGTATTTTCATCGATTAGATTATTGTGGGCATTATCAGAAGTTTCATAGACAACAATTCCATTTCCAGTAAGGTGGTTGTTACCTCCAGAAATATCGTAGACGGTATTATTCAAAATATTTGTATCAGATGAATGCAGGATATAGATTCCTATACCAGATAAATAGGCACTAGTTGATTGACTGGAACAATTGGATATGGTATTGTTAACAATGTTATTCGAAAAAGAATCCACTATGTAAATTCCGCATCCTTGACCCGTACTTACGATTGCTCCACTTCGCATCCCGCTTATAATATTCCCCTCAATTTGGTTAGAATCGGATCGATAACAATGGATTCCATCCCCGGTCCAGGAATGAGAACTGCCAATATTGTTGTAAATCGTGTTATTTGCCACGATCATATTGTCTGAGTTAAGAAGAGCAATCCCCATTCCGGAATGTGCTGTTCCATCCCCAGAACAGTCATAAATGGTATTATTATATGCCTTTCCTGTTCCTGTTGCAACACTGCTAAGTGATATTCCATTTTTTGCGTTATAGATGGTACAATTTCGAATTTCAAAATACAAAGTGGAACCTGAAATTACAATTCCAGTTACCCCCCCCCAGCATTAATTTCAAGATTTTCAATTATATAAGGATTATCCGATCCTCCCGTTCCGCTAAAACCGGCCCAATTATCTCCTGTGATGGAGATGGGTGCATCCAGCGAACTCTTTGGAAGGTCTGATTGTATATCATATTTATTCTCAAGATCATCTTCGGCATCCCACGTGATGAGATGGAAATATTGGGTGAAAACTAAAGATGAAATAATCAATAAAGCCACAATTTTCGATATAATTTTTTTTTTTAATATTAACATAATAATAGATCTCCTCTCTAAAATAGTATATTTACGATAAAAACGATGTGTCGATACACTATGTGATTGTTGAATTATTTATAGGTTCCCAATTTCAATTTTTTTAGGTGGGAAACTATGGTTTCCTATGTGGAAACTCGAGTTTCTTCTCAATTAATGTAATTAGGATGAATAAGCATAAATAGGTCGAGCGCCTTAGTTAAAAATAAGAAATATATTACAGTTATCATAATTGCGGGTGTCTATTTAACTACAATTTTGGTGAAAAAAATGAGTAATGCATCTAAGGAAAAAATCGATGAAGAATCTTCAAATCCTTCATTTAAAGTCGCAAATCCCCATAACCTGTCTAAACGTGCGGAATGGTTACGCAAATATTACTTCCTCGGCAATGAACGTGAGTGGAATAATGAATATACCCCATTTACAACTGGTATTCCCGATGATCGCATATGGTCTGAGGCTGATTACTATATAGTTCCGGAGGTATATGGGTTCATTGGGATTAATGGGAGAGGTTTATTTGGCCTATCACTCGATGTAATGGCCGAGAAGGTGGAATTACCGGAAAATTTCTGGTCCCTATCTCTTCCCGAACGCCGAAGCACGTTTTTCAAAAGCGTCATGACCGATTACATCCCCCAGGAAATCATTTCGGAAAACGATTTGCTGGCAGGGGGACGGTTCAACACCCAATTATCCAAATGCTTCAATGAGCAAGAGCTCAAGGCGCATGAAAAAAATAGTATCAAAAACCGCCACATGATTTTCCATTACCATCAAGAGGGCTTTGGAAATGTGGGTGCTACTGCGGGGCACGTAATTCCCAATTACAAAATAGTGATTGAAAAGGGATTTCGCCATCTCTATGAAAAAGCAGAATCTGTTTATGAAACATTGAGTAAGCAGGATAAACGGGGCGAAAAAGGGGCTGAACTCAAGGCAATGATGACTTCTTGTGAAATCGCCCGAGAATTGGCCGCAAAATACCGTGAAGAATGTCTACGTTTGATTCCACTTGCCTCCACCGAAGAAAGAAAACAAGAACTTCAACAAATGGCAGATAATTTAGCGATAGTGCCCTGGGAACCTGCCCAAACCTACTGGCAAGCAACCCAAGCCCTCTGGTTGGCTCACATGTTGATGATGTCCGAGGAAAGCTACCCCGGTCCTGGGACGAGCTTTGGGAGATTGGACCAATACCTATGGCCTTATTATAATCGGGATGTTATCCAAAATCAAACCATTTCACGAGATTTTGCCAAGGATATTTTCAGCACCTTTATGTTTCACTGCAACACAGCCTACGACGCTCAAATAAAGGTGGGGAATCAAGGAATTACAGCCGGATTTGGGCAATTGATGACCCTATCGGGTCTCGGCGCGAAGGGTGAAGATCTTACCAACGAATTAACGTATATGATCCTGGAAGTTTTTGATGAATGGGCTCCGATTCTTGAACCCAAGCCAAACGTTCGCCTACATCGAAATTCCCCCGAAAAATTGTTGGATGTGGTTGTTGAGATGATTGCCCGCGCCCAAGGTGCCCCCTTCATCTTAAATTTTGACGAACGCAGTATTGCCGGAATGATTACGGAAGGAATTCCCGCTGAAGATGCATGGGATTATGGATGTGTGGGTTGCCTAGAGAATACAATGTGCGGTAACGACAGATCCGGCACTGTTAATTGTAATCCCAATTTATCCAAAAGTATTGAATTGACATTGTGGAACGGGAAAAATCAACCGGGTTTTAAGCGTATTATGGGAGATAATACCTTTAAACAGATCAAGGAAGGTACCCAATTTGGCCCGAAATCCGGCAATCCCGAAGATTTCACGACATGGGATCAATTTTTCGAGGCTTGGAAACAACAAATCGCCTATATCATCAAGAAAACAGTTGATACCTATAATATTCTTGAGACCACAAGGGCCAAATATTATCCCACACCATACGTCTCGGTACTCATGGATGGCTGCATTGAAAAAGCCACAGATATCCGTAGAGGTCCTCCTAAATATGGTTTCGTCACCATTGAAGGTGTTGCATACGCCACTACAGTCGACAGCCTACTTGCTATAAAATATTTGGTCTTTGATGAGAAAAAGTATACAATTGCCGAGATCAAGGATTCCCTTGTCCATAATTTTCAAGGTGATAAAAAATATTCAATTTTGCAAGCCCTTATGAAAAATCGGGCACCTAAATTTGGCAATGACAATACCGAGGCAGACAAATTGGCCCAGCAGGTAATGGATATCTGGTCCCAGGAATGTTGGAAATATAAAACTCCGACCAATTATCAATTCAGGCCAGGAATGCTTTCTTGGAATTACTGGGCAGGCGAGGATGCTGCCTTCACACCAGCAACCCCTGATGGTCGGGAAGCGGAATCTTTTCTGTCCAATGCTATTTGTCCCAGTAATGGGGCCGATAAAAATGGTCCAACTTCGGTAACCAATTCCGTGGGTTTTTCACTCGGAGGGAAAACACCCGAAGGTGAATTTGTCAATGTTCTACCCAACGGATCTTCCCATACGATTACATTCAATCCAAGTCTTTTACGTGACAAAGAGCACAAGGATAAATTCAAAGCCTATATTCGGGCATATGTAGAGAATGGGGGAACGGCGCTTCAAATTAACATTTTGGATTCCAAAATGCTGGAAGATGCACAATTAAATCCTGAAAACTATGGAAATCTCTTAGTTAGAGTAACTGGCTACAATGCCTATTTCACATCTATCGGTAAAGAACTGCAAGATGAAATAATTGCCCGCGAATCTCATGAGTGGTAATATTTCTAATATTTTTTTTCAATATATCTACCTACCCACAAGCTAACCAACCTTACCAACATAATCAAAATATCCAATCTAACTAACCCAATTAAAACACACTATGGTTTAAGAATATGAATTCGCAAACAATTGAATTATCTTCGGACTCCTCAAATCTTTTGGATGTTAGGGGCTACATCTTTGAAATCCAGAAGCTGAGCACCGAAGATGGCCCGGGTATCCGCACCACTGTATTTCTTAAGGAATGTCCTCTTAA
>JABCSI010000079.1 GCA_018238965.1 Promethearchaeota archaeon | reverse complement strand
CAAATTTACCGGACTCCATCATAATCTCTGTTTGCAGTAATTTCGTTTGCATTCTTTGGTTATTTGGAAAAAGAGCGAGTGCCTTTTTGATAAATTCGATAGCTTTCGGTAGAGCATTTGCCATTGTATAACAATTGGATAAATTGTAATAGATCATAGGATTGTCTGGGTTCAGAGAGAGCGCAGTATTTAAGGCTTTGAGAGCAAGGGTATTTTCCTTCATACGAATATAGAGCGATCCCAAATTACTCCAAGCGGAAAAATTCTCTCTGTCGATTTCGACAGCCTGTTTATATCGGGTGAGAGCACGCGGTGCCATCCCACATTCTTGATCAAATATTCCTATGCGATTAAGTCCAATACTGATGTATTCTTTCTCCGTACTAGCAGTGGGATAAGAATCATCTCGTGATTTCTGGTTACTTTGAATTAGGGATTTAATCTGGTTTAAGTATGCTGCTTGAGGTTCTAATTTTCGGGCAAAGGAAAGCGCTCTATTGGACACAGAAAAGAGATAGAGGTGTGAGGTTGTCCGGGCAATATTGCGCCAAAATGCGGGATTATAGGGAACATCATGCAAAAACATCATATAACTGTAAAACCCTTCTTCAAGATTATCTTTTTGCTGGCATACTCCAGTATGCTCCTCCCATGCACGATATCTTCCCGTCGAAAAAACCATTGGTTGCATTGGGTTGAAATTATTGGCCATATTTCGAAAATTCGGTTCTCGGGACAATAATTCTTGAAATCTGGGGCTAAATCCCTCATAGTTTTCCAAATCAAGTAAATTATCAGGATCTAAATATTGTTCGATGGTGAGTAATTCATTATCAATTTTGACAAATCCTCTACCACACCTATCACACGAATGTGTAATATCTGAGTTTGGAGTGAGGTCTCCAAAAGGACCTCCCATAGGAAGATTGATAATGGGAAATGCACAAATTGGACAACTGGCTCCGATGAGATTATTCATATTGGGTGAGTTTGGTCCTGAGTTTAGGTTTGGTCTTTTTTTCATGAAAATCATCTTTTGGGAAGAATTCCGTAGGATTCTCCTTAATATGATTTCCTTTGAATCTTTAAAAACATATCTAAGATAGAGTGGAAAAAACGAACACAAAATGAAACGAACACAAAATGAAACGAACACAAAATGAAACGAACACAAAATGAAACGAACACTATATGAAACGAACACAATAAGAAACGAACACAATAAGAAACGAACACAATAAGAAACGAATAATAAAAAAGGAAATTAAAAAAATAAATTAAGAGGCTAATTTGGCTGTTTACTCATCAGCGGAGAGAAATTGAGGTAAGAATTGAGATTTGAGTATATATCCAATCCATCCCGCACTTCCACTAATAATTCCACCAATTAAACTGAAAATTATCCAGAAGAATGGCCCAATAGACTCATTTCCAAAAATCAACGCACTGAATTGGAGAGGAATAATCCCGGTTCCAAATTTCAGTTGCATAATCAGGAAATACATCCCCCAAGTAACAAATGTGCCAAAGAATCCTGCCAAAAATGCAATGGTGCGCTTAGAAGCCAGAATTCCTCCAATTAAACCGGCAAGAATCACCAATTGCCAAACAGGAATCAAGGTTAGCAATCCCGCCACAATGGCGACAATTCCCAACGGAAAGAGCCATTGTCCCCAAGGTGTGACTAAGAGTGAGGATATCTTCCCCATTAGATCTTGAGACTTTTCTTCCGAACTCATGCCGAAGTCCCTCCAATGAAGTAGATGGTCGATTCTATAATCTCCTCGGCGAAATCCTCGGGATCCACAATGGTGAAATAATTGAGATGGTATTCCCCTGCCAAAAAGAGCGCCAATTGATCTGCGTAATGTTCGGATCCTGGAACTCCCCTCTGTCCAGAAGGTACTACAGAAACACTTTGATCAAAAGCACCCATGTCACAGACCCATCGCTCGGACGCACCGCCCCCATTAATCGACACCTGTAACTCACCGTTTCGCCAGATTCTACTGCGGGAAGGATTCACCGTATCTCCGGTTCCATTGGCGGGATAGGGCCCAAGCCCCAAAGCAGGGATATTCGTGAGATGGGCAAAATAATTCTGATGGAGATCGCCCCAAATCCATGTAGTGGGATCGGTATTGTCAAAGTACGCAGCAAGTTCATCCACTGCATTCCCAAAGGTATCCCGAAGGATAATTGAGGAATTTTCTACAGCCGGAGTGGAGATGTTATCAAACCAAGGCTCATCCCCGGTTCGCAGCAGATATTCAATATGGGCATCGGCGACATAACCCAAGTAATCCTCCATCCCCCATGCTGCGAATTCATCTGCAAATATTGATCCTTTCAGCATTTCTATCCAAAGTTGAAAGACTGTGGGTTCCCCTTTTGTTTGATCCATCTGGAAATTCCAATCCTCCATCATCTCCAAGACAGTCTGCTCCAACGTGGATAAATCATTAGCGCTATTCAAGCTATCAAAGAGAAATGAGGTCAAATTACCCGCCTTTGTACTATAGGTGTCAAGTTGAATTGATTTCATATCAGCAATGGTAAAATGATCCTGTGAACGGAGTAGTGTGTTAATGCGACGGGCACGGTAGCCTTGGGAATAATCCGTCTGTAGGGAATTACTTGCCAGATAATCGGGTCCCGCAACAATTTGATTCGCAGAAGTCAGGTAATGTTGATCAGGGTTGATGGACTCCGGTAAATCCTCAAAGGGTACCCAACCGATCCAAGCACCTTCTCCAGCGCTTCCGTTATAGGGGAATGTACCATTTCCTAAACCTGGATGGGATAATCCCGTATCATCCCGAATGGGGACTTTTCCCGTGGGACGGATGGCAATATTGCCATAAATATCCGCATAAGCATGATTTTGTGCGGGTGTGGCGAATTTTTCCGAGCCTGCATTGAATTCAGCCCGGTTGGTTGCATGGGCATATCGATAGAAGGCTTGGAGTTCCCATGTAACGCTTTGGGCCAACCATTGACAGGCAATCACCTGACCTTCATAGGGGCTATCGACATCGGAAAAACTATCAGAAAGAAAATCTGAAAAGACGGGGCCCTCCTTGGTAAGCTTAATTTGATATTCAATGTCGTTTCCATTCATTACCTCGATTGAGTGATTGATATACTCGTACGCGGTCGCAACGCCATCATGAATGTAATGCGTATCGTTAATTGGAGTATAGTAATACCAATCCAACACATCGTAGTTTGTATTGGTGAAGCCCCACGCAACATACTGATTTTGACCGACCAAGGGATATGGAACACCAGGAAGGAAAAATCCCCAAATATTCAGGGAATTTTCATCATCGGAGATAACCAGATGTGCTTGATACCAGATACCTGGAAGATTCCATCCGAGATGCATATCATTGGCAATAATTGGGAGTCCGGAATCGGTCATATTACCATCCACTACCCAGTTATTTGATCCTATTATCGGACCGAGTTCTTGACGTCGTTGCTCCTGTGGAAATTCTTCCAGAAAAGTGGACAATTCTGCAAAATTATCTTTTAGGGATGATGGGGCGGGTTGTGCACCTTGGGGTCCCAATTCAGTCAATTGTGTGAAGTTATAATCCATGTGGATATAGGATTCATTGTCCAAGTAGTTCCCGTAATCTACAGTGACTGGTTCTTGATATGGTCTCGGATGCCCTGCAAAGTAGTTAAACGCCGTAAGGCCAATCTCATCATAGACCATATAATTGTAGAGATCGTCCATTCCCCATGTAAGATCCTCAGCCATGTATTTGGCCATACTCAGAGTATCTACGATAGACCAATGGTCCATCCCGATTCCCAATAATTGAAATTCCAAAGGAAGAATGGACTCATAATCGATAAAAAAGTTAACACCATCCGTGAATCGTTGGAGTTGAAGAAGTACATCCTCCAATTCGGGATCTGTTTTGGCACCTTCCACAAGTGCCAGGTAAGTTTGGACAGAATAATGCTCCTTTAGCATTGCCAAATTTAATCTATCGGTTTCAAGCATAGAATCCCCCATAATTGAACTCATCTGACCACGTGTCATCCGACGTGCCATTTCCATCATGAAGAGCCGATCTTGGGCTTGGCAATACCCGAGTGCAAACATTACATCAGATTCGTTCGTGCCATAAATATGCGGAACTCCATAAGAATCCCGATAAACTGTTACATCCGCGCTCAAACTAGCCTCTGAAATGGTTAAGGTCTCCTGAACATCGATAGGAATTTCCCATACTCCGTCACCTGGGAAAAATATCCCACCTAGGGCAGGAAGTCCCATCATAGGAAGGGAAAATCCCACTGTTAAAAGGGTACATAGCAGTAATCCTATGCTACCCGTGATTATATCATTTTTTTGCATCTTTTTCATGTGTTTCACTCCAATAATTGCGAAAGAGTTTGTGAAATAGCGAAGAATTACTAAGAATCACGAAAAATTACGGGAAATTACTGAGAAATAAGGGATTTTCAGTTGAATTTTTCGCCATTGTTCAATCACATAATAGTAGTTTGCCCAGAGAGTTAAAAAAGATACTGCTAATGTTGGAATAACAATGGATAAATTTGGCTGAAGATGGATTCATACGATTTACCAATGGTAAAAACATTGTATTAGAACAAGAATTTTACAAAAGAATTAGAAAAAATTAGTACCTAAAAAAATGGGTTTAGTGTGATTGTTATGAGACCTCTGAGAATTGTTTGAAATTATCGTTCAGATCAGTCCATAATACTCAGAACAATACACCTATATAAACATACATACATAATTTTAGAGTTAGCCCAAGATTGCACTATTTAATTGCATTATCAAAAAGCACATAGGATTGCTTTTTGCGCCAAGCTATTGTGATCATTTCGAGCAAA
Source organism: Promethearchaeota archaeon (assembly GCA_018238965.1). Lineage (GTDB taxonomy): Archaea > Asgardarchaeota > Lokiarchaeia > Sigyniarchaeales > Promethearchaeaceae > Harpocratesius. The sequence goes on along the minus strand of JABCSI010000079.1, from coordinate 8,683 downwards.
AACACAGTTTTAATATAGATAATTTTAGGGGGATGAGCGGAATTTCTCGAAAATTAGTCCAATTGGAAATAACATTTTTTAAGGGTCTCATTCTTATGTATTTGGGAATCACAACTATGGAAGAAAATATGATAGAAAAAATAATCGAAGATAAGCCAGAAGATAAGCCGCTCACCGACAATGAAAAGAAGGTTTTGTTCGGATTGGTGAAATATCCCGAGAAAAATGATAAGGATTTGGCAAAATATCTCGATGATATGAAAGACTCCACACTCACTTCAATTAAGAAGCGCTTAGAACAAAATGGATACTTTTCATACCTCTTTATCCCCCAAGTGAACCGATTGGGGGCAGAACTCCTAGGTGTAATCTTTACTTCTTTTAATCCTATCAAAAAGTTTGATGAACGAATCCAAATTACCAAGGATAACATTGAAATTGCGGATGAAATTTTTTATTCGGTGGGAGCACCCGAAATGGGATTTTCCTTGAGTTTCAATAAAAATTACACAACTTTTTGTGAAATTAACGAAAAACGAACAATTATTTTTGGCAGAGAAGGTTTACTCGATAAGGAATTTCCCAATGAAGTCATTTTTCCCTTCAATATTAGTAAAGTTGATGAATTTTTTGATTATACTCGAATTTTACGCCAACATTTCGCTTCTTCCCTAAAAGGTATTGATTTATCCGATGAGATTGAGGACGATGAAGGTCCAATGTTTGGGAATCCTTCTCCTGTTGAACTCAATGAAAAAGAAAAGAGAGTTTTTGTTGCCCTTATTGAAAATCCAAAAGCAACCATGAAGGATATAGGTGATCAAGTAGGTCTTTCCCGACACACGGTGGCCCGTATGAAAAATAAGTTCTTTCATCCAGACAATGATTTAATTCGCGTCAAAATCGTTCCGAATCTGAAAAAAATCGGATTTAAACTGATGGTATTTTACAATTTGAAATTTAGCCCAAATCATGAAATAACCGATGAAAGTTTGCAAGAAATTAATTCACATTCCACAATCTTCTTAGCCCATCGAAAATTTCGTGCAATCCTAATTTCTGCTTATCCTGACTATACTAATTACAAAGAGGATAAGGTGCGTAAGTTTACTTACCTTAAGGAAAATCAAATTTTGAATTATACTCCTTCCCCCCGCAAGTATGTCTATAATCAGATGGAAATCATTAAGGCATTCGAGTTCGCCAACATAACCAAGAAAATCCTTGGGCTCACTGCTTCACAAGACCACGAATCTGAATCTGAACAAGAAGTATAATCTAAATCAGAAACAGATGCATAAATATAATCAAAGATAGAAACAAAAACCTAACTAAAATTTCGGATTTCTAGATGGTAATTAAAAGTGGAATAGGATGTTGTATAAGATTTGACCTGGATAGTAAAATGCATCTTACCCAAGATCTTTTTTCAATTCATGCGTAAAGGACATGCAGATCCGAGCATAAAGCTTGAAAACTTCAAGATTTTTAAAAAGTATTTGAATTTCATTGAAATCTGAAGGGACGACTTTTATTTCCTTGCTTACCTGTCCAAAATTTTCCTTCAAAATCGAAAATACAATATCCGAATCGGAAGAATCGCCTTCTATTGTGAAAATGATAGTTTCACCCCGTTTGGCAATATTATCTAAAGCAGCTTGGAATGGCGCCGAAAAAGGTATATTATCGGATTCAATGGATTCAATTTCCAGAATTTTTCGAGATAATTCTGCCTCGTCCCGTACTTGTTCAAAGGCAACCATATCTTCGACAATAAATAAAAATCCACTCTCCATTGACTCCAAATAGAAGGGAATTTTGTGCGTTTGGTAAAGCATGTTTAAATATGTGTTATGCTTTTGAATTGCCAAGAGGAGATCGGGAAAATTACAGTAAACTTTTAAAATCAACGATTTTTTTATCTTAGAGCCCTCCTCATTAAAATCAATAAGTTCTATCATCCTTTATACTTGTGCTTTATAGTTGTGCTTAGATATAGATTGACAAAGGGATAAAAAAAGTTTTGCTCCAAATTACCCTCCACCGAAAATGTGTAGGGCTAAAACATCATCCCCATCATGAATCAGAGTATTTGCATAAGCTTCGGGGGGAATGTAGACATTATTGATTTTGACGATGATATCCGGAAACGTGTAATTCTGGATTTCGAATAACCGGGCAACTGTTAGTGGTTCGCCACCTGCATAAGAGAAATCGCGATTATTCACCCGGCATTTTATCATAGATAATCTACGTGACTACTCTTTGAAATTTTTTGCGATTATGGGAAAAAACCTTGGATTTGTCTGTCTATTTATTCTCTAAATTCATTTTCGAAAATTGTCAATAGTCATGGAGAAAAGCGATTTTGGCAGATTTCATAATTGACCGTTTTGTTACTCTATTCACAAATCTTTATTATTTAGTTAGTTCAATATATTATAGCCAACAAGGATGTTAATCTCGAGGAAAAGCCCCAAATGAAAACACCATCATTCAAACGCAGCCCTCCGTATTTGATGAAAATCGGGATGTTAATACTAATATGCAGCTCCATGACAATATTTCTTACGAGTCAAAATTTTACTTCTAATCTCGATATGGAAAGCACAAATACGAACGAAGATTCTTTGTCAAACAATATTTCTCCACTGACAAGCATAATCCACGACCCTATTTTTATTGATGGGGATGATGGGGTTAAAAATTGGACCGCATTTCCAGATAAAACCGGGAGTGGAACCTTTGGTGACCCCTATGTTATCCAAAATTTCGAAATAAATGCTGGAGGTGCTGTATCTGGAATATATATCCGTGATTCCGATGTTTATGTGGAAATTGTCGAGTGTAGTTGTATTCTGAGTACTAGTATTTTGGAAGCTGGAATTCGACTTTTTAATTGTTCCAATATCAAAATTATAAATTGCACTTCACAAAATAATGAGCAGGGGATTATGTTGGAAGGTATTTCTCATAACAACACTCTTTCTGGGAATATTGTAAGATACAATGATTATGAAGGGATCATTCTTTATTCATCAGCCAACAATACCATCTCAGAGAATATTGTAAGTTATAACACCGGTGACGGAATTGATCTAGAAACATCTAGCGGTAACTCTCTTTTCGGGAATACTGCGAATAATAACGGCTATGTCGGATTTTTTCTGTCATCTTCGGATAACAATACACTTTCTGGGAATACGGCTATTTCTAACCATCGGGATGGTTTTTTACTGCAATCGTCAGATAATAACACTATTTTAGACAATACCGTAAATTATAACACGGATTATGGAATCAGGCAAATTACTTCAAGTTATAATATACTTATAGGAAATTTGGCAAGTTATAACACTCACTACGGAATCTTTCTTTCTGGATCGAACTATATTACGCTTTCCAACAATACAGCAAGTAATAATGTTGTTGGATTTTGTCTTTCCAGTTCAGACAATAACATTTTATCAGAGAATAATGCAAGTTTTAACACCCAAGATGGAATTTATCTATATTCTTCTAGCGGAAACACTCTTTTTGGAAATACATTCTCAGAAAATAGTATTAACGAGGTTAAAATTGAAAGTGACAGTGTCAATTCCTGGGATAATGGCACATACGGAAATTATTGGGGCGATTACCAGGAGAAATGTCCTACGGCGACTAATAATTTGACAATTTGGGATACACCATATCAAATCAATGTAGACAATATCGACAACTTCCCCCTTGTCACACTGGATGCTTCTGAAGGGGAAAATGTCAACCCGACCATTTCCCATCCGATAGATAGGAATTTTACTAGGGAGAGTTCAGGGAATAATCTGGAATGGACAATAAGTGATAAAACAATTCTAGATCCTACATATATTATTTACCAAGATGGAACCGAGATCGAGACGGGACCATGGGTGCCATGGAACCCCATAAGTATTAATATGGATGCCTTACCTCGTGGTGTTTACAATCTGTCCATCTCCTTTATGGATGGATTTGGAGGAATTATTTCCGATAGTGTGAATGTAACCGTTTTGTACGAATTGGAATTGGGATTAGATGATCATGCACCAATCTCAATCAATGGAAACACTGCCCTTGCAACCTTTCCGACTAAGACTGGTTCTGGAACGTTTGCAGATCCTTACATTATAGAAAACATATTTATCGATGCCGATTTAACCGGGTCAGGAATATATCTCCAAAATGTCGATGTTTTTCTTCATATAATTAATTGTACTATTATATATTCGGGATCAAATTCTGGAGATGCAGGGATTCGCTTAGAAAATTGCCATAACATCACGATTATAAATTGCACCTCAGTAGATAATGGATTTTATGGAATCTTTCTGTTTTCTTCGAGTAACAACACCCTTTATGGGAACAATGCAAGTTATAACTCAGAATATGGAATATATTTGGTATCATCAACTAACAATACATTATCTGAGAATAATGCAAGTTTTAACTCAGATGTTGGGCTCTATTTGGAATCTTCAAGCATCAACATTTTGTCAAAGAATAATGTAAGTCATAATTCCTATTTTGGTATCAAATTGGTTACTTCGAGTAACAATACACTTTCAAGGAATGATGTAAATCATAACTATTGGGGGGGAATTGTCCTTGAATCTGCTAGTACAAACAATATTATATCCGAAAATAATGTAAGTAATAGTATCTCTGGTATCTATTCGCATTCTTCGACTAATAATACAATATCCATGAATAATGCCAATTATAACACTAATTTTAATATCTGGTTGCATTCTTCACATAATAATACAATATTCGGAAATAATGCAAGTTTTTCTGAGTATGATGATGGTATCTCTTTAATTAATTCAAAAGACAATACATTATTTGAGAATAATGCCAGTTATAACTTTGATAACGGCATATATTTAGAGTCTTCGGACAACAACATGGTGTCTGAAAATATCGCAAATAATAACTCTGAATATGGAATCTGGTTAGAATCATCGAGCGATAACAATATTATTTCTGGGAATACTGCCAATATCAATCTAAATGGAATCCAACTGTCTTCTTCAAGTTATAACACAATTTCCGCTAATGATGCAAGTTTTAATGCACAATCTGGAATCAAGCTGGAATCTTCTAGCAATAACAATATACTTTCTGGGAATGTGATAAATAATAACATCCAATATGGGATCTATTTACAAGAATTAAGCGAATTTAATACTCTTTCTGGAAATGACATCAATAATAATAATGATGGAATCTGGCTGGATCTTTCGAGTAACAATAACAATTTTTCTGAGAACACAATTTCATATAGCAATAATAACGGAATCAACATATTTGAAGGATCTAATAACAACTTCATTGGAAATACAATTTCATATAGCAGTAATTATGGAATATACATTATGGAAGGTTCCAATAATAATTTCTTTGGAAATACAATTTCATATAATGATAATTACGGAATCTATATTGATTGGGGATCAGCTATGGATAATAATATTTGGGGCAATATTATAATTGGAAATCTAGATTACCAAGCTTTAGATAATTCATTGTCTAATAATTGGGACAACGGAACCCACGGGAATTATTGGGATGATTTTCAGGGCAGATATACTTCAGCAATTGCAAATGGGCTATGTTGGGACACTTCTTACGAGATAAATGGAGATGCTGAATCATTTGATAATTTTCCTTTAGTCTTTTCTCCTATCCCTGAATCCCCGACATTAATAACAATAGATCAAACAATTTCGGTAGATCATATAACCCTTCAGTGGAATGAGATTCAAGGAGTAGAATTTTATCGCATATTCGTCGACGGAGTTCCCACTATAACCACAGAGGCAACCTCCTATAATATGCTATTTCCTATCAATGGGACCTATGAAATCACAGTAAGTGCAATAAGCTGGTATTGTGAATCAGATCCTTCATCATCTCTTTTTATTGAAGTTGGAATTATTCTCTATGCTCCTTCAGCTCCAGGACTAATCACCGGAAGTCAAACAATTACTTCCAATAACATAATTATTGAATGGTACCTGGTGGAGGGAGCGACCTCCTATCGAATATATGTCAACGGGTCCTTTAATGAAACAACCTCGAGCACTTCCCAACAAATCTGGTTAAACACGAATGGTGACTATATTATTACTGTTACTGCTTTAAATTCAAGCGGTGAATCTGGTCATTCCGTAGCAATTACGATCATTGTTGATATACCTCCAATCAATGCAGGAGATGATACTACAGATGAGCCAACAGATGATGCAACTGATGATACAGGTTCTGAAATAGACCCATGGTATGCAAAACCGTGGGTGTGGTCTGCGATTGGGGCCAGCACCACTGTAGTTTTCGGAGGAATTGGAATTCTTAAAAAAGTAAAGAAAAAACCGGGAGATATAATTAAAAGCATTGTAAATAAACTTCGAAAGAAGTAGATTAACACAATTTACTTTAAAATTTTAATGACCTAATGCAAAAGAAGGCTAATAGAAAGCGTTAGAGACAGGAAAGGAACACAAAGATTATTGGACAAAATATATAAGAAGAGCACAAAAAGGATATTTAGGGATATTTAGGGATATTTAGTGATATAAGTAAATTAACCAAATTGAAAAGTGGGTAAACCGTGAATAATTCTCCAAAACAAGTCGAATATAATGGAAAAGTCTTCGAAACGGAATTAAAGAAGAAACTATTAACTCTTTCTTTGATTGAGGAAGATATAGGCGATATCACCGATATCATAGGGCTTGATAAACTAACAGATCTTCAAGTTTTAAGACTTCAATATAACAATATTTCTGTAATAAAGGGGCTTGAAAAATTAACAAAGCTCCAGGTTCTCGAACTCCAAAGTAATAAAATCAAAGTAATACAGGGGTTTGAAAATTTAACCGAATTGAAGCAATTAAATCTTTGGGAAAATCCTGTTTATGAAATGGCTAAGAAAAAATTCGGAGGAGCCAACTATTTCACGGGGGAATTCAAAAAACCTAAACTGTTAGTCAAGTATTGCCAAGATATAGCCCCCTCCATCCAAAAGATACAAAAGGATGAAGCTAAAAAATATGTCCAGAAGAAGATTGAAGAAAAAAAAATGCTGGAAAAATTTAAAGAAATTCTGGAAATGACGAAAGAAGTAAAAAGGGACGAAGTTGCTAAAAGTTTAGGGATTTCCAGTAGAGAACTCTTTGAAAAATTGCTCAAGTGGAAGAAAAGCCTACCGTTTATTCTAAAGGGAAATTTAATTATTGTCCCCGATATGAAGGATTTTATCGGGAAAGTAGATCAGCAATTTGATTCTTGGGATAATGGAGAAGAAGATCCAAGCAAGAAGGATATGAATAATAATAAGATTAGTGGCAATGGCAAAAATAATGGAGGAGACATTTCTCAGGAAGAAATGGAAGAATATAAAAAACTTCTCGAGGATGAACAGAAGATTCGCATGGTTTTCGTTATCCACAAAACATCTGGTGGGATGTTGTTAAATCAATTCTATGGATTGGAGGATATTGACGATAAATCCGATCTTATAACTGGTTTCCTCACAACTGTATCCCAATGGGGAAAGGAAGTTCATAGTTCCTCGGATGATGATGCCCTAAGCCTCCTTTCTTGGAGAAATTTCCATATCCATCTGGAAAGAGGTTCCCATATAATGCTGGCAATTGTGTGTGATGATCCACTTACTTCCCAAGAAATGCATGATCGAATCCTTAATTTAATAGAGCAATTTGAAGTAAAGTTTCAAAAAGAATTACAGCGATTTACCGGAAATGTAAAGCCATTTGAGGATAGTGTTTCTATAATAGATGAAACTCTTGCTGCAGTACATCAATTTCCATGCAAGATTGATCTCGATAAGTTGAAAAAAGCAAAAATTTCAGCCGGAATTAAACAATTCTTTACCACACAATCCTATAAGAAAAATAATTTCCTTATTATGGATGCCATTCAAAAATTAATTGCTGGAAATAATGTGCCAAGCGAAATAGAAGTATATAGGGATATTTATTACCTATTAGATAATCAAATCATTTCCCGATATAAATAATTATTTAGATTTGTTGGATATCGGGATAGAAACTTAATTTTTTTACAAATTCATCCGTAATATCAGAGTTTTTTACTCCATCTTCCTTTAGATAATCTATTTCATTCTTTATGAAGATGTTCAATGCTATTTTGCCAATATTTTCAAATAGGTATTCCACATTCTTTCCAGATTTAGCAGATGTCTCAATTCCAACATTACAATTCAGTTTTTTCTTAATTTCTTTCAATTTACTTAGCTCAACTTGATCATTGCGGGAGCGTTGTGCATCAATCCAATCTTCATCGACTGTGTCATTTGATTTCTTTTTTTTTGTAGCATCGACCGTCAAATCACTCTTATTTCCCACAATAATTAAACCATGATTATGTGGATTAATTGCCACCTGTGACTTTATTTGCGCATGCCAATCTTCGACATGGGTAAAGGTTTCCGGTTGGGTGATATCATAGCAGATTACCATTATTTGGGAGGTTTTCACATATCTCAACATGTTTTTTCTAAATTGCTTTTGGCCACCAATATCGTAAATTCTCAACCGAATATGCACTTTCCCGGATCCAGCAACTGTTCGGACCTCATTATATTCATCCTTAAAGGTTAAATCACTTCCAATAGTCT
>JABCSI010000327.1 GCA_018238965.1 Promethearchaeota archaeon | reverse complement strand
CGATCGGCAGCGGCGCTCGCCGGCGCAGCGGAACGCTCCGTTCACCTCGGACGCCGAGATCGTGGACCTCGACGGGACGCTTCTGGCGCTGACCGTGGACGAGTTCTCCTCGGAGGACGGCCTGGATACCCGGGACCGACCATGCAGGGATCGCGACTCAGAATGTCGTGGAAAAAGCTCTTTCAGAAAAGGGTCTTGACCGCCACAGTATGGGAAGAGATAGATTTGTCGGGGAGATCTGGAACTGGAAAGATAAATATGGGAGCCGGATAATATCTCAGCTAAAATCACTTGGTTGTTCCTGTGATTGGGAATCATGATGGAAATTTAGATGATGCCGTGCCGAGTCGATACCCCGCAGAATTCCATACTTATTTTCCTATCTCCCGACATGATTTTTTCTTCCTATATTCCTTCAACTATTCCATGGTGCATTTCACCATCTGTGATCTACAATATGCCTCGCCCCATGAATTGAATGCAACCCAATTGGCTTGGATCGAGCAAGATCTCCAATCGGCCCAGCCAATACCCTTTCGGATCGTAGCATTCCATTGTCCGGTAATGAGTAGCGGGCATTATGGAGATAACTTACTGCTCCAGACCCAGCTTAAGCCACTTCTGGAAAAGTATAACGTACAATTGGTATTGAACGGGCATGATCACCATTACGAGCGTCTATTATCTCAAAATGTGACCTACGTTGTATTAGGTTGCGGTGGAACTCTTCAAGATCCCCATAATGTTCTTAGATCAGAAAGTCAAGCGATTGCCTATGGTCCAAATTTCACCCAAATTACGTGTAACACCTCCCATATAGAACTCCAGACCCTTTCACTACACGGAGATCTACTTGATCATTACTACATTCCAGCAGAGGGGACCTCATGATGGGTTCAGGTTTGATATTCTTTAATTCTTTTTATCTATTACTCTGGGTAGCGTTTTTTTCCGGTCTACGAATAATTCGACACATAATACGCTCGTTTATTCTTCCAGTAAAAACACAATCAGAGGAACAACCTCGGAAATTCATTTCTCGTTTTAGTTTGCCAAGGAGGAATGTAGGCTACTGGTCTTCCTATTACATCATGTTTGGTGTATGTTCGATCTATAACTTCATCTTGCTTATTGCTCATCCCTTATATCTAACGAAATCTTTGCATTTCTTTTGGGTTTCCATGGTAATATCCCTGTTGGCAGGACTCCGCCTTATCTTATTGGCGTTCTTTAAAAATCCATCCCGTTTTTCAATCGTGTTACATTTTACAGTGATAATATACGAAATAATTGCATTGTTCGTGTTGATCCCATCATATGGAGGCTTTTGGGGGGTATTGTGGATTTTCCTTCCTATGGTACTGTGGCCTATTAATTTGATACCTGAACATATACTTGAACATTCTATCACCCGATTGGTTGCATCTCCTCAGAAGTTCGTTAAAACACTCGATAATATTTATATTGATGTGAGATTCTGGTTCATAGCTCTCTTCGAGGTGATCCTCCAATATTTCGGTTTTTCTCTCGGTTTTTGGTAAGAAAGGAGTAGGTAAAATCTAAAAGTGTTCGCTTTTATTTTATTATGAAACATAAACAGCAAAGTATTGAATTTTGAAAAATTCGATCAAGCAATATCTTGAGGGAGATGTTAGATGGCATCCTATTCGGAGACAAATATACTAAAAGAGTTGTATTCGGAGGAATTTCCAGAATTTGGCAGATTTTCTCCGCGAATGAAGCCCAACACGCCGGGAAAACTGAAGTACGGAAGAACTATTCTCATCGGACTGGGTTTTCTAACTTCCCAAATTGCATGGGCATATTACAACTTCAATATGCCCTTACTCTTACGGGAATACCTCGGTAATGTAAGTTTTTGGATCCTGGGTACCGATTCATTTATTGGATTGATCATGATTCTTGACAATGTGGTTGCGATTGCAATGTTGCCCTACTTTGGACTGTTATCGGATCACACGAAATCCCGTTTTGGTAAAAGGATGCCCTATATTCTTATCGGATGTACCACGGGGGCAATTTTCTTCAGTTTAATTCCGCATATGCAGTTACTCGGAGCGCTGATCGCTGTAATTATGCTTTTCAATCTTTCCATGGCCTTTTATAGGAATTGTGCTGTGGTATTGATGCCGGATTTAACCGATCCAAGGGTGAGAAGCACCGGACATTCGGTTATCAATCTCATGGGAGCATTGGCTTTGAGTTTAGGGATGTCTGCCCCCATTATCATGGAATTGATTTTTGATGCTTCCACTCCCGAGGGCGCCAAAGCAGCACGAACGTGGGGATTTAGTTATGTAGGTATTTTGATGTTGATAGCTTTGGTCTTACTCTTTTTAACTATTAAGGAAACCCCCACCGGATATAAATTTCTACAAATTGCCAAAGTACCCATCGCCACCGATCCCATTACCTTGGAATATCTGGGTGAGATAACTCGAAAAATAGATATTAAAGGAGGAAATGTAGGAAAAGTCAGCAAAATTGGCTTTGTGCGCACTATTTTCGCCGAGAAGGACAAATCCACCCTATTCATGCTATTAACCATCTTTGCCAGTTTTTTTGGCTTCAATGCAATCGAAACTTTTTATTCGAGCTTTGCCACCCTATGGATGGGTTGGAGCGCAAGCGAAGCAAGCATGACTCTTATGATGGCGCCTGTGGCACTTTTGGTAATCGCGGTCCCGGTAGGTAAAATGGCCGATAAAATTGGGAGAAAAAAAACCATCACCATTGGTTTGATTGGCCTCTGCATATGTGTAGAGGTGCTCCATCTGATAGGGATTTACGAAGGAACAAACGTATGGTTGTCGATGGTACTGATCTTCTTCACAGGTGTTTTCTACGCCATGATCGCCATTAATTCGGTCATCATGATCTGGGAATTGGCCCCCGAAGGAAAAATTGGAACATATACTGGGGCATATTACCTTTTCACCCAAGCGGCTGCGATTATTAGCCCCGTTGCGGCAGGCATCGAATTTGACCTGTATGTTGCCCTAAATCCTGATAAAATTGCCCTCTATGGTCAAGGTTATCAATATCGCATATTATTTGTTTTTGTTTTGGTATGGCAGCTGGTTGCACTGGTGTTAATAACCCAAGTAAAGGTGCGAAAGATCAATCACATGGATCGTGCAAAAATCAAATCCCTACAACAGGAATTTTCAGATGTTTCAGATGCTGCGGATGTTTCAAATTTTGCAAATTTCTCAAATGGTTCAGAAGATTCAGATGTTTAAGAACGCATTTCCCCGACAGTGCATGGTGTCTTCGTCAAATTCCTCGCATTGGGGGTGATGGGCGAGTAAGAGTACTTATTGCGCCGGAAAAATTGAAGATAAGGGAAATACATGCAAAATGGGGAAAAAAAACTGAGAATTTCTCAGTTAGTGGTTTCTGATCAATTTATAGGAATGCGAGGAACATGGAACCATAAATAATTATCACTACAATAGCTAGCACCACAACCAGCACAAGGTAAATTAAGAAAATCCAGACAAGATATGCAAGAACAGACTTCCCAAAATTCATATCATGTCGATTCCCAAGTATTTTAATCGCAATCAGTGTCCCAATTGGGGGAAGGATGCTACCTACAATCATTATTATTAAGGTAGTAGCAAAACGGCTCCCAAAAGAACAATCTTCTTCTCCATCTCCTGCTTGAATGCCGAATTGCAAGAAAATCGCACCAAATATGATCGCTAATACTAGCATTGCAAGAGCAGCACCAATAAGGATCATCATACTATCCAATAACATATTAGTTATGTCAGTCGGATCAATCGTTAACAGACTCATGTTTAATCAACTTTTTTTTTTTTTTTATTAGATTCTTGAGATATCTAATACCTTGCTTTTGTTCTAAAACCTATAAAAAAGTTTTGGAAATAATCTTGAAAATGCCCTAATTTGACATTGCCATGAAATCTGACGGAGACTCGTGGGCATTCTTCACCGCATCCATTCGATAAACCTTGTTCACTAACCCATAGTGAACATTTTTTCCTTCTTTCTTCCATTTACTCAGACATAATCATGTTCACTAACCCATAGTGAATTTTTCTACGTCAAGTTGCACCATATCATCACATAATGATTATTAACTAAGGGATAGTAAAGAATAATACTCAATCCGTG
>JABCSI010000326.1 GCA_018238965.1 Promethearchaeota archaeon | reverse complement strand
TCAGATAAAACTTCTCTTCTGATAAGACTTCCGCCAGTTTGTATACATCCAACTCGTAAACTCGTTTCATTTCTCCCGAATTTCTACTTTCCAATTTCAATGACGCCTTACAGTTAATAGTGGCTAAAAATCTGAAATATACTTTCCATACAACTGACAAGAAAGCCATTACAGTGCTCCGTCCGAATTTTAGAAATCAGATTACTTATAAAAAGTACACCTTCTAGATTTGTTTGTTTTGATTATTATTGTCGGAGAGAAAACAAGACCAAAAACCGATAGGAAGATCATCCTCATATCGGGGGCAGGCAAGCAAACCTATATTAAAAGGTAGGGGGATAATAACTCTGGGGAAAAAATTAGATGCATACTCAAGGGCGGCAGCTTTGGATTTTTGGGATGATACTCAGCAGTCTCGCATATCTGTTCTTCATCGGCACTTTTGTGCTCATTGGAATTATATCATTGATAGAAGGAGAAACTCCAAGTTCCGATGAAATTCTCGAATTACTTCCAATGTTGGGCATGTTGGGGATCTCTTTCGTAGGATTTATCTTCACATGGAAAAAAAACCAATTCATTCGAATTAAAATCGGAGCTTTGGTGATGATATTAACTGCCATTGGCCAAGGGTTGTTTATTCCCATAACTAGGGGGTGGAATACATATATAGCGGGTTTGATGTACAGTATTCCGTTTCTCCTTCCGGCTATCCTTTTTTTAATCTATGCAATATCTTTCCAAAATAAAGAGATAAGCAACGTTGAGATAACGGCTTAAATCGAAAAATGTGTTAATTTTTCTCTTGCAAATGCATAATACTCTTACTTAAGATTTGATCGGAGATTTTTAGGAGATTAAGAAGGCTAGATCGCCGAATTTCCCTACTTTCTTGGTTTTTTCTTCTTTCGCCGATGGGAAGCGGGAGGCCTTCGGGGTTTTTGGGGTTTTTGAGAATTTTCAGATTTCTGAGATACTTTCGGAGATACTTTCGCAGAAACTAAGGGGGATGGATATATAGTATTAGAATTAGGTAATGGCTTTAATTGAAGTCTGATCCCGGTAAAATCCTCGATATTTTGTAATTTTTTCCGGTCGCTGGCGGTTACCAAGGAAATGGCTTTCCCCGACAAGACATTCTTTTCCCCACCTGAGACCCGGGCGGTGCGTCCAATGCGATGTACATATTTTTCAGCATTGTCGGGTAGATCATAATTAAACACATGGGTCACCTGCAAGAAATCCAATCCACGGGCCAAAACATCGGTACCGATCAAGCAAATAATCTCTCTGCTGCGAAATGTCTTAACTATTTTTTCCCGCTCAGACTGGGATAAATCACCGCTGATGTATTGTACCTGAAATGGTATATCCTTCTCTTGGTTTAACCGACGGCTTAATTCCTCTGCCTTGATTCGGGTTTTGGTGAATATAATGGCGTATTCGGGATTTTCCATCCTAAGAATGCGAACAAAATTCCAGTATTTATTTCCAGGAATGGCATAATAACTCTGTTCACACTCATCTACCGTGAGATTATCGGTAGAAACATTCATTTCCAGAATGGGATCACCATGTGCAAAATCATGAACAAATGTCTTGATATCATGGGAGAGGGTAGCGGAATACAATAATAACCGAGGAGTGATATTTTGCATGGCTTCCATAAGTAAAAAGCGCATATCGGGGAGAAAGCCCATATTCAGCATCTTGTCTGCTTCATCCAATACCACCACCTTTACTGATCGAAAGTCGATTTCGCGCTGGTGATATAAATCAATTAACCGCCCAGGGGTTGCTACCGCTACTTGGGCACCCTTCTTAATCGCCTCAATTTGCAATTTAATCGAAACACCACCGTAGATTTCTGCAATTTGGAGATCTTTATACGATTCAAAAAGGCGAAATACAGAAGCAACCTGTTTACACAATTCCCGAGTAGGAACAATAACTAAGGTTTGAAGATATGGGATTTTGGGATTGAGGTGTTCAATAACAGGAAGAACAAACGCGAGGGTTTTGCCGGAACCGGTTTTGGCCTGTCCCAACAAGTGACTTCTGGGATGTTGGCGGAAATTGCGAATACTCTCCATCTGGATCTCTGTGGGAGAGAGGATCTCATGCTCTGCAAGTATACGAACCAAGGCATGATCCAATTTTAAAGCTTGAAAATCCATCACGGGGTTTCTCCCAACAGATCGGGTGCTAGATTGAATTCCCAATCAGAGTTAAGTAAACCTATGCTCCTTCCCACAATTAGTTTGCGAAAATGTTGAAATTGAGAATGAAGATAAAAATGAAGATAAAAATGAAATTAAAACGGAAAAAAACCACAAAGCTAAGCTATTAGCTTAGAGGGTGAATTTTTACAAGTATAATTTTCAAAACATCGCTTATGGAGCCAGCATTTTACGGTCGGATGAAAAAAGAGATGGTCACCTTCAGTGGATTGACATAAATAACAAATATGGGGTTTATGAGTCACCGAGGGCGACTCTTCACCAAAAGCCGGTACTGGTAATATTGCAGATTGTTCTCCCATGTGTTCGATTCTCCTCTATATTTTTGTCGGAATGTTTGTTTGTTAGGTAATACTAACCTAGATAACTATATGATCAGTGGTGAATATATATGTTTCTATTCCAACACCAAAAAACAGAGGCAAGTTTTGGGTGAATGCCTTAATAAAATAGAAAAAATATTGTACTCCGAAATCCGACAGAAATCGAGGTGAGGTTGGTTCAGCTACGAACGCAAAATCCAATCACCAGATTCCAGGAAAAATCCGATATTTGGTTTTTTCCATATAGGCCCGATAACCTTCCAATTCTTCCATGAGCAGGATTTCTTCATCTATTGTCCGAAATCCCAGTAAAAATATGAGAAAGAACCATGGAATAAAACTCCAATATGAACCCAAGGCCAGTGGAATCGCTCCAAACATAATAATAATGGCTAAGTACATTGGATGGCGCACAATAGCATATGGTCCCGTGGTGATCACCTTTTGGGTATCCTTTTCAACTTTAACCACCCGACTGGCGTAAGAATTGGCTTGAAAAACTTTAAAATTGAAATAGTAACCTACAAAGAAAAGAAGATTACCCACCACTACCAAGAACCAAGGCATATTTGACCACTGGTAGCGATGATCGAACCCCGGAAGAAGAAATAGGGCAAGGAGGAGAAAAGAAGAAATCAATATTGCCAATTTCTGGTCTTTTCTACTCTCTCCCCTATCCAATCGGCGCGCTAGCAAAGCGGGATCCTTTACCAGCAAATAGATGGAAATACTGAGCATCATGGTAAAAAATATACAGATAAACACCCATGCTTGCCAGTAGTTAAAGGTACCGGCCGGTCCGAAGAAACAAGCACCCACAATGATTAGAAAACTCACCAATTGAAGGACTATACGGGGAATTAGGTGGGAATTTTTCTGATTTTTCTCATTAGCTGATGTGGATTCTGGCACTGCACCAAGATTCTCAGAACCATTATTCTCGTGAGATTCCGTCATACTAATATTATGCACCTTCAGATATTTAAGGATGGGCATGCCGGGAATTATTTATCACCACAACATAGTATATGATTTATTCCCTTACCTTGGTAAAATTAGAAAAGAAACATATAATAATCGAATGCGATTAAGTTGTAGTAGCCTCAACGCATCCTCTATTAACACCCGCACGGGAGAATGAAACAAAATTATGAAACCGCTTACCGAGTTTAAAACCAAATTTGAACAGCACCAAATAACTGAAGAAACTACCACAACGCCACTAATTATGGAGGGACAATATCAACGTGCTTATGAAAACCTCCTTGATGCATATCACGCTGGCTTGTATGCAGGAATTGTCGGCCCAGTCGGTTCGGGAAAGACCGCCCTTTGTAGAAAATTCGCAGAAGACCATAGCCTTGGATTTTCTTGGGTAACCTTCAGTGACTTGATTCGACCGAGTTCCCTAATCGGAACATTTGATCCCACCCTCGTATTTAAAGTGGGGTATAACATCGACGCATTTATTCCGGGACCATTCACTTTGGCAAGCATCGAAGGAAATATATTTTTTGCCAACGAAGTAAACCGGGGCGAGGAATACGTGCTCAACACGCTCTTGGATGCACTGGAGGAAAACATAGATCTGTTGTAATGCTGAAT
>JABCSI010000078.1 GCA_018238965.1 Promethearchaeota archaeon | reverse complement strand
ATTAGCATTCTTTAACTAATATCAATAGTGGAAAAAAAAATGGAAAAAAATGATCCTTTGGAAATGGAAAATAGAGATCCATTAGGAATGGATAATGATGATAGTTCAAATTCTTTAGTAGTATTTATTGCATTATGGGACGAAGACTACGGTCCAGTAATAGAAGAAGTTTTTCCTGAAGAATCTCCTTATGATGATATCGAAAGTATGACCACAAATTTATTCATGACTTTTCAAACAATTTTTGGTGAGGCAGTGGAGGTTAGTTTTAAAAAAACCAGTCTTACCATGCCTTTTAAATCTGAAAACTGCGTTGCCCGAATTCAACTTGATGTGGTCCCTAATGAAGAAGTAAGAGCTGGATTACAGCCCTTTATTGTCGTTGTGTTAATCCCTGGGGATTTAGATGAACAAAGCCTTACAACTTTTGATCCAATTCTTGAAAAAGTAGCAAATCTCTATAAAGAAACTAAATCTGTTCATCTTCAGAATTATTTATTGGATATAAAAAATCTTTTTCATCTTGCTCAACAAGTAGATGATTTAGATCTTAGTTTAGAACAAGGATATGATTTAGAGGCTGCTGTGGCCGATTTTAAGTCTGGAATTGAACTGATACAGAAGAAGAAATATTTGGTTGCATATCCACTTCTTAAACATGCGTTAATGAAATTTGAATTAGAAAAACAAGATAATTTTACTATGGAAGCTTCATATATGCTTGGTACATTATTGGTCCAGCTCAAAAAGTACGTACCTGCAATAAAACATTTTAAAAACCTTGCTTCTCTCGCAGAAACAAAAAATGTGTTGAAATATAAGGAACTATTTCGATTTATGCTTGGTTTGTGTTATTACAAGTTAAATAATTATCAAATTGCTTATGATTATCTCGCAGAAATACAAATTGAGGATGCAAAATATGTCAATAAACTCCAGTATTACTCTATTATGACCCGAACTAAGATGAAACTGGAGAAATTTCAAGAATCAATTGACGATATGAAAAATTTTATCGAAATTTTGAGTAATCTCGAAAACAACCCAACAATAGACAAGCAAATTGCCCAAACGCATTATGATCTTGGTTTTACAATATATAATTGGAAAATTCGGGAAATAAATGATAAACAATTGAAATCGATTAAAGAAATTAAAGCCGAAATCTCCCCTTGGTTGTTTGAATCAATAGATAATTTTAAAATCGCTGCCCAAATTTGGGAAGAGAATGTCAATTATCTCCAGTTATTACCCACTTTGGAGATAATCGCTGATATTTATCATATCCTCGAAGAATCTAAACAAGAACTGGCAATCTTAGAACAAGCGTTTGAGAAATCAGGTATAATAAAAAGTAAAACTGCGCAGACTAAATTCAAAAAACGAATAAATTCCCTTACTAAAAAAATCGAGCTTTCTACAGAATTATCAGAAACACCTACTAAGGATGACAATGATGCCGATCAGGAAGTTCAACTCCCTACAGAAACCATCAGCGCACAAGCAATTACCAATAATCACCATCTTCAAGGAAGTTCTGCTGGTTCGACAACAACATCTCTTTCGGAACAGTACAGTACAGAAGAACTCATCGGTACCAAAGATACAATTGAAGAAATTGAAGATGAGTTTACGAGTATCGCCATCAATCATCTAGATAAAGGAAAAAAGGCATATGAAGGTAAAAATTATCGACGTGCCTCAATCGAATTTGTTAATGGATTGAGTATTCTAAGAAGGCGGAAGATTCCCAGTAAAAAAGAAGTCGAATTACTTGAATGGTTAATCAAATTGAATGAAGAAACAAATGAACCCGATAAGGTTACTTATTATTCGGCTCAATTAGAGAAGGTAAAACAGAAGTTAATTTCTTAAATTGAAAGTTGGGCGTACATCTGCAATGAAGGGAAGATGTAGCTTAATTTGCCAATATTCCCAAAAAGTATACAATTCTCTGACCCAATCGTGCATTTTGCGTTTCGGAAAAATGATATCTTCGAGTAACAAATTTTCCATTATTTTTTCTTCTTGTTGACAATCCGAAAAGTTTAAGTCTTGAACTTTAGTTCGGATATTTTGATGATTCACCATGATTTTTTGACGCATATAATCGAAGGCTTTAGTTGCCTTACCTCGAATTACATGAGCATGGCTAGATGTCAGAATCGGATAATCTGGATCTTTCTGTAATAATTCTTCAAATTTTTCTTCAATTTTTGAAATATCTGTCCAATATTGGCTTAGAGAGCAATCCGGAAAGCCATACCAAGGACCAAATCCCGAATTGTTCGGATCGTCGGTATGGTCAGGATTGTAAGGATGGCGTAAATCATAACCTAAACAACTGATGTGAATAATGGCAAGGTCTGGAAATAAAAATCCCGTATGGCCTATACTATGGCCATATAATGGTATACTCATTATTGAATGGGTGAATGAATCGATAGGTAGGGGATCCCCAGGAGAATAACTTTTAGCAGGTTGTTGACAGGGGTGAAAACCATTGGTTTCGCATAATTTGTATCCCGTAGTTAAGGAAACATAGTCTTCGAAATGAAAGTGTGTCAAGAAATTAAGCGGATCTAAGAGGAGTATAGAGGGAAAGGGTGAAGGTAGAAAAATTTTTGCCCCCAATTCTTCCCATTTCCATACATTGGCAATATGATCCATGTGAGCATGGCTGACAAAATAATCAATCCGTGTATACTGAGCCAAATTGAACGATTGGAATATTTCCGTTATAAAGGGAGGTTCTAAATTCAAATCCAAAATCACTACATGGGAATCGTTGGGATTTGAAGGGAGACAGAGGAGTCCATCGCAACTGGAAAAACGTCCTTGAGAAGCGGTTTGGGTAATATGATAAACATTCTCCCGTAAGTGTGTGATTTCCAATGAAGGAAGGGTGCGCATCGAAATGATTTAATGATTTTTCGATTAAAGGTATTGCTGTTTCAATTAATGGCAATAAGTTATAAGTTGAAATTAGAAAGGTTATAAATATTTTATGACATTGGAAAGAATATAGTCATGAGCTCAAATCAAGCAAATTCAATAATAGTCATTTCGAATTTAAGGAAAACCTATCAGCTTGGGGATGTAAATGTTCACGCATTAAATGATATCTCGATTGAAATACCTTCTAGTCAAATCTTATTTGTGATGGGACCAAGTGGCTCTGGAAAAACAACTTTGCTAAATTTAATTGGGGGGATTGATTCCCTATCAGAGGGTTCAATTCGAGTCTGTAATGAAGAAATTTCAATATTATCTTCAAAAAAACTAACCAAATATCGGAAGAAGCGGCTCTCCTTTGTTTTTCAATTTTATTCATTAATCCCCACATTGACGGCTGTTGAAAATGTAGAGTTAACGATGGAATTATTAAAATATAATAAAAAAACTCTTCGGAAAAAAGCCTTAGAATATATTGAATTGGTGGGGCTAGAAGAACGAAGTTCAAATTTTCCTTCGCAACTTTCAGGAGGGGAGAGACAACGGGTTGCAATAGCCCGTGCCTTGGCAAAAAATCCAGATATTTTACTTGTGGATGAACCTACCGGCCAACTGGATCAAATTACTGGAGAAAAGATCGTTTCATTGATTTGCAACATCGCCAAAAGCCATAAAAAGACAGTGATTCTGGTTACCCACGATGAGGATTTGAAAAAGTACGCAGATAGAATTATTAAATTAAGGTCGGGATCAATAATCTCTGATAATCTGGTTCTCTAAGGTGAGAAAATCTTGAAAAAAATATTTAAGGCTGTTTTTAGAGATATCTACTTCAATAAATCGCGTTCCTTCATCAGTTTCTTTGCGATTTTCATAGTAATTTCTTTTCCAATTGCCATGTTTTCCACAGGACCATCGATTGAGAATTCCATTAATATCAACTCAGAAGATTATCATCTTGCCCACTTGGATCTTCGATTTACTGCTGTAAATGATGGAGTAGTTTCCCAAATCAATGACACTATAATTGATACCCTAGGATATTCTCCGGAGCAGATTTCTATTGGTTTAGTATCTAAAACCAAATTAAATCATGGCTCGACGTGGTATTCCATTAATGCTATTAGTGTGGATCCTAACAAAACTCGTTCCATCAATCAAGTTGAACTTATCGAAGGCACTTTAACTATTCGTGAAAATGAAACTGTGATTCTATCTTCCTTTGCCCACCATCTTAATTTAACTCTTGGCGATACAATTTCTTTAGATCCTACAGATGGAACATCCGGTCCTAAGACATATACGATTGTGGGACTCGTGGAGGCAATTAATTTCTTAAGTTATGAATTGACCCAAGAAGGAGCGATCTATTTCAATGAAGAAGATTTGCGTGCACACCTGAATGTTCCCTCATCTTTCTATAATAACGTATTGATTTATTTTTCCGAGAATGTTTCCGAAACTGAATTATCCCAATGCTCGGAAAATCTCCAAGATATGTTTAAGGAAAATAATATTCCCTGTTATCTTCAATGGCAAGCGCGGGAAATAAGTTTCAGCGCCGCACTCACCGATGCTCTTAATCTGACTTCAAGCTATTTAGCCACATCTGCACTATTGATTATCATCATCGTGGGTATAGTTATTTTTATAATTACAAAGAGATATGCATTTGAACAACGAAAACAGACAGGAATGCTATATTCGTTTGGATTTTCTTCGGCAACCATAATGAAAGCCTTTCTATTAAGAACTCTAATTATTACTGTCGTTTCAATCTTAACTGGAACGATCGCCGGGTGGTTTTTTTTAAATCTGCTTACAAATATGTTAGCCAGTCAATGGGGGATAATCAATGTATTTGTGGTTCTTTCTATGAACTTGGTAATCGAGGTGATTTCGTTAACTCTGGTAATTGCTTTATTCTTCACCTATCTCGCAGCTCGGGAAAATGTATTATTGACCCCCTATGAAGCAATTCGGGGGAAAAGCAAAGAATACGGAAAAACGAAGAAATTGCATGATACTCTGATTTCTGTTCCATATCAAATCAAAATGGCTTTACGGAATATCTCCCGAAGTAAAACCCGCAGTACATTTACTGTATTCGCTTTTTGTGGGTCCATTATTCTCTCCTTTTCTCTGATATCGGCCCAATCAAACATCGAATTCACCCAAACCTCGTATTATGAAAAAACCAATTGGGACATAAAAGCCATATTTAGAACCAACGAATATTCAGATTATACAAGTACCATCTATGATGAAATGAAAACACACAATTCCATCGCTCTTTCTGAGGCGTATTTGGAAACCTTTGTTCAATTTTCCGAACGTTATGATATGATTTCCGTTCTCCATGGGGTGAGAAGTAACTCTACATTAATTGAAATCGATCTTCAAGAAGGACTGGGCTTCACTAATGAAAGTGCCCCTGAAATAATAATGGCACAGTATTGCGCAGACCATTTTGGATTTAATATAGGGGATGAAATTGGTTTCTGGCTCTTCAACACCCAAATCAATGTTACCATTGTCGGTTTATGCCGAGATATGGAAATGCCGGTTTCGATTTATATCCAACTGGAAACATTAGAATCGGATCTTGGATTTTTGCCGATGAATGGCATGATCGCCGTTGCAAAAACTGATAAAATAGATGAATTGACTGAAGAATTGAATGAAGATTCCAAAATTCAATTTGCGATAATGAAATCCACCTACGAACAAAGAATGGGAAGGATGATCAGTAGCCAAACCAAAATCGTCCAGATAATGGTTGTGTTAGGGTTGATTGTATCATTCTTATCCATTTTTTCCACCACAATTATCATTTTAGTAGAGCGAGAACGGGAAATTGCCCTTCAGCGGGTCTTTGGGTTCTCCACATTCCAAATCCTGGAGCAGCTTTTCTCCGAAATGATCTTACTCTCCCTTCTCGCATTAGGACTGGGATACTTCGGTGGTAATCTCTTAAGTCAGTACTGGACAAATCTCATTTCATCCACGTTCTTCGCCATCGATTCCTTTTTTATTTGGGAAAATTACCTGATTCTGTTTGGCTTTACTGTCTTAACCGTGTGCCTGTCGCTTGTTCCGGAATTTAAATCTCTACGAACCCAATGCCTGGCGGAGGGAATTAAAGAAGAATAATTTTTTTCTATTCTATTTCCACTATCATTGAATCGGTAAAACAGAAGATTGTTTAAATTCTTTAAAGAAAATACTGTATCAAGTGAATTCCAAATGGTAGATTCCAAAGAAAATCTTTTGTCCCATATCCGGAATATCGAAAAAATATTCCCTTCTCTATCGAAACTTGATACAGAGAGCACCCTTAGATTGGAAAAGTCGACCGCCCTAAACCAGCAAAATTATGCAGATTTCGTATTGTTAAACGGGAATATAACGAAATCAAAGTTAATCTACGATGTCTTACTGAGTTTATTGGCATATATTTGCAATAGTTTTGCTCTATCCCAAGAAGATAATAAACGGATTTTAGATATCGGTCTCGAGAGTCAAAAATTCGAGGATTCTTATATAGAATCATTTTCACAATCCAAGAATATGTTTTTTCAAGCCACGGATTTAAATATGCAAAGAAAAGCGATGAATGACATGATGTCTAAAACCAGTGGAACATTGGATTTGATGAAAGACCTAATCTCTCAGATGGGCAGGATAGTTGTTGAATATATTTAAGAGATAAGGTCTTTTTAAAAATCTCCTAGAACTGCTTCAATTATTGCCATTAGTTGGGGCGTAGAGAAATGATTCTGGATTATGGCATTGCTTGGACAAGTACTCACACAAGTGCCACAACCTTTACATTTGATACTGTTTATTTCCGCTTCATTAATGGATGAATTAAATGTAATCGCTCCGAATGGACATTGATTTATGCATGAGCGACACCCAGAACATAATCCATTTTGTACAAATGAAAAATAAGGTTCCACTTCAATTTCTTGTTGAGCCATCAACGATGCAGCACTAGCTGCGGCGGCTTTTGCTTGAGCCACCGCATCTGGAATATCTTTAGGCCCTTGAGCCACCCCTCCAATGAAAATACCATCTGTTAAACTATCGACTGGTCGCAATTTCGGGTGAGCTTCCATAAAAAAACCATCTGCTGAACGTTGAATCGTTAATAATGAAGTCAATTGTTCTGCATCGTGTCTGGATTCCAATCCGACGGATAATACCACCATATCTACTTGAATTTCGAGGGGTTTTCCTAATAATGTGTCTTCCCCTCGAATTATAATGGATTTATCTTCGGGATTTTCTGCTAATTCTGATACTCTTCCACGAATGAATTTTATTCGATAATCTCGGGCAGCACTTTCGTAAAATTCTTCATATCCTTTTCCAAATGCGCGAATATCTATATAAAAAATATAAATATCAGCTTCTGGATGTTTTTCTTTATATTGTCGAGCTTGTTTAATGGCATACAAACAACACACACGGCTACAATAGGAATGTCTACCTGCTCGATTATCTCGACTACCTACACATTGAATCCACGCGACGGAATGAGGGGCTTTACTATCTGAAGGACGTACTGGTTTGCCCAAGGTCGGGCCCGTGCTACTTAAAAGTCGCTCCATTTGAATTCCATCAATCACATTTTCATATTTTCCATACCCATAATTGTGCAAGTATTGGGGATTAATTACATCATATCCTGTAGTAACAATGATTGTTCCCACATTAATTTCCATTATATTATCCTCATCTTCAAACCTAATAGCATCTGGCTCACATACATCAGAACGAGCACAAATTCCACAATTAATACAATGTTTCATATCAATCGTATATTTTCCCGGTACAGCTTGAGGAAAGGGTATGTAAATAGCCTTGCGTGAGGCCATCCCTAATTCAAATTCATTACCCACTGAAATGGGGCAGTGTTGAGCGCAAACACCGCATCCGGTGCATTTTTCTTGATCAACATAATGGGCTTTTTGCCGAATAGTAACCTGAAAATTACCTACATATCCATCGATTTTTTCAACTTCTGAATATGATAGGATGTCGATTTTTGGATTTCGGGAGACATCGACCATTTTTGGTGTCAAAATACAAGCAGAACAATCCATCGTTGGGAAAGTTTTATCTAGTTGAGCCATATGCCCTCCAATGGTGGGCTCTCGTTCTACTAAATAGACTTGATAACCTTGAGTGGCCAATTCAATTGCAGAATATATTCCCGAAATTCCTGCACCAATAACAAGGGATGACGGCAATACTTTAACCTTCTGTGGATGAAGCGCTTTCAATGTTGCCGCTTTTCCAATTTGCATGCGAAGATGATCCTTTGCAATACGAGTTGCTCCATTTGGATCATACATATGGACCCAAGTAGCATGTTCTCGAATATTGGCTTGAACAAAATAATATGGATTTAATCCAGCCGAGACCAATACCCGACGAAAGGTAGGTTCATGCATACGGGGACTACAAGCTGCCACTACCACTCTATTTACTAAATTATTTTGGATGTCGTCTGAAATAACGTTTTGTCCCACTTCAGAGCAAAAAAATTTGTATTGTCGAGCTATTGAAACGAAGGGAAGTGTTTTAACAAATTCGATTAAGTTATCGATATTTACAACGCCCCCGATATTTAAACCGCAGTGACAGATATACACTCCGATTTTAATTTCCTTATGAGCAGAATTTGTGTCGGATAGTAACTCGGTCATATATAAATATTAAAATAAATGCTATTAAATGTTTTAACGATCAACTGTTAATGTTAGAAATACCAGTATTCGAGGATGATCAAATTTGACCAAAAATAATTTATCTCTTGATTTGAAAAAACTATTGGATATATCTATCTATTGTTATACATGCAATGCTTGTAGTATGGTATGCCCTCTGAATCTGGTTAAAGAATTTTCCCCTAGATACTTCTTAACCCAATTAAGACTGACCGGTTTGAAAAATATAGAATCTTTTGTGGTAGAAAATGACGATTTATATCTGTGTTTAACGTGTGGAATGTGCATGCAAGAATGTCCAATGTCTAAACCAGAGGAAGGGATGAATTTAGTGGAGATCATCCGCACATTACGGGAATTTTCTTTCCAAAATAACCTCAATGGACAAGGACTCCAAGATAATTGTACGCATCAGTCGATGATGCAACTAAATTCCACCCTTCATAGTCAATCCGAACCGGTAATCAATCGAATTGATTTTATTAAATCAGATCCTTCCCTAAAAATTACTGATACTGGTGAGATTGGCTTTTTCATGGGATGTTTTCAATTTATGGAAAAGTTATTTGAAATACCGAATCACGAATTTACAGATATTGCCCGAGGGGCAATCAAACTTCTCAATCTTAACAATGTCGTTCCCGTTGTATTGGATACGAAATGCTGTGGCCATGACCTGTATTGGATGGGAGATACTGAAAATGCAACAAGGTTAGCCGAATTCAACGTGCAAAAAATGAAAGCCGCGGGAGTCAAAACTGTCATCACAGAATGTGCAGAAGGTTATTATATGTGGAAATATGTGTATCCCAAATTAGTGACTGATTGTGATTTCAAAGTTCTCCATTTCAGCGAGTACATTATCCAGAGCAAGTTACTCAAAAAAAATATCATGCATCCATTAAAAATGAAAATAACCTATCATGATCCATGCCGTCTTGGACGATTAGGTAATGTTTTTGAACCTCCACGACAAATTTTATCCAAGTTACCGGGGATTACCTATTTAGAAATGAAACATAATCGATCCTCTTCTTTCTGTTGTGGGGTATCTTCGTTTCTTGATTGTAATGCCAAAAAGAAAGTTTTAAGGGAGCTTCGAATACAAGAAGCGATGGATATAGGGGCGGATTATATTGTCACAACTTGCCCAAAATGTATTGTTCATTATAATTGTTATCTGAAAGAATTAGCCACAAACCTTCAGAACAACCAGAACATCCATGACAAAGATTCAAAGCATTTACCGAAATTAATTGATTTATCCACGTTTCTCGCCAAATATTTTTTGTTAATTTGAAAAATCCACCAAGATTCCCAGAAAAACCAAGGAGTTGAACAAATGGACGACCAAGAAAAACCACCTGCATCAACTATGTCTGGTATTGATAAATCAAAATTAGAGGAAATAATTCGAGATTATATGGAGTACGATGGAAACGCATTGACTATTTTGCAATCCGTACAAGAGGCATTTGGGTATTTACCTTTTCAGGTGGTTGAACACCTTTCGGAAAAAATCGGCATCCCCCTCGGAAAAATGTATGGTATAGCAACTTTTTATGCACAATTCAAATTCCATCAAAGAGGCAAGTATATTATTCAAATATGCGATGGGACTGCATGTCATGTCAAAGGATCTATGTTATTGGAAGAATTTATTACCCAAGAATTAGGTATTCATCCTGGAGAAACCACTCGAGATACCTTATTTTCTTTAGAAAAAGTGGCCTGTTTTGGATGTTGTGCAATTGCGCCTGTAGTATTCATTAATAAAGATGTATATGGTAATCTAACTCCCGCAAAATTACGGAGAATTTTAAATAAATACCGGAAAATGTAAAAATTAAAAATAATCAGGCAATTCCCATGAAAAAGTATGAGATAGAAATTATTGTATGTTGCAGTACCGGTTGTATTTCCTTAGGTGGGCAAGAAATTTATGATGAATTAGTCAGGTGCATTAAAGAGTATAATCTCGATACCAATGTGAAAGTAAAGCCGACTGGATGTCATGGGTTCTGTCAAACCGGACCGAGGTTATTGATCAATCCAGAAGGGGTGTTGTATGTATATCTAAAAAAATCTGATGTAAAAACAATCGTGGAGCAACATTTGATTGGGGGAAAAATCGTTGAAAAACTCACATACAAAGATCCTGTGACCAAGAAGACGGTACAAAAACGCGATGACATTAATTTTTACAAGCATCAAGTCTCGATCACTACCAATAATTGCGGTAAAATTAATCCCGAAGATATCAACGATTATTTAGCTGTGGGTGGATATGAATCCCTCAAAAAAGTTTTAACAATGGAACCGGAACAAGTAATCCAGGAAATCAAAACATCACGCCTTCGGGGAAAAGGAGGTGCTGGATTTCCGACAGGATTGAAATGGTCATTTCTCGCACAAGAAACAAGCACCCCCAAATATTTGATATGTAATGGTGATGAAGGTGATCCCGGTGCATTTATGGATCGGACCATTATGGAAAGTGATCCGCAATCGATAGTAGAGGGCATGATTATTGGTGCGTATGCCACCGGCGCGACTTCAGGATTTGTATATGTTCGGGCCGAAAAACCGCTCGCCGCTTCACGAATCGCAATCGCCATTGAACAAGCTCGGAAACATGGATATTTAGGCTCTAATATTTTAAATTCTGGGCTGAATTTTGATATTCAAGTCAGAAAAGGGGCCGGTGCTTTTGTATGTGGGGAAGAAACCGCACTTATGAGTTCTATTTTAGGAAATCGAGGTAGCCCCCGTCCGCGCCCTCCCTATCCTGCTAAATCTGGTTTATGGGGTAAACCCACGAATATTAACAATGTAAAAACTTGGGCTACCATCCCGAAGATTATTGATATGAGTGCGGAGAATTATGCAAAAATTGGCACTGCAGATTCTTCTGGGACTGCCATTTTGTGTCTTTCCGGGAATATTAACAACGCTGGATTAATTGAAATTCCCATGGGAACCACCATCCGAACGGTGGTATATGATATCGGAGGGGGGTGTCCGAATGGGAAAAAATTTAAGGCGATTCAAATTGGGGGACCTTCCGGAGGATGCATCCCAGAACAATATTTAGACGTGAAGATGATTGATACTCAAATAGATTTCAAATCAATCACAACTTTAGGAGCAATCATGGGGAGTGGAGGGTTAATTGTCCTTGACGAGTCTACTTGCTTAGTTGATATGGCTCACTATTTTATAAAGTTCACTCAAAATGAATCTTGTGGAAAATGTGTTCCGTGTCGTATTGGTACACGGAAAATGCTTCACATTCTCGATAAAATCATAATGGGGCAAGGATCTTATGAAGATCTTGACGAATTAGAATCCTTGGCTTATACAATTAAGAATGCCAGTTTATGTGGCTTAGGACAAACTGCCCCCAATCCGATTATTAGCACCCTAAAATATTTCCGTGATGAATATGAAGCCCATATCAAAGGAATATGTCCGGCTTTAGTTTGTAAAAATCTGATTACATATCATATATCCGCAGAAATGTGTGTTGGGTGCGGAATCTGTGCCAAAAATTGTTCAGTCAATGCGATTACAGGGGAATTGAAGAAAACTTTCCAAATTGATACAAATCTCTGCATTAAATGTGGATTATGCTTTAGTGCCTGTCCCAAAAATGCAATCTATAAAAAAACAGGGGGAAAGTAGATGAAAAAGAAGAAATCACAATCACAATCGCTCATAATCGATGGGAAAGAAATTAAGTTTGTTAAAGGTGAGACCATCCTTATGGCAGCCGAGCGTGCAGGGATTTATATTCCCCGTCTATGCTATATTGATGGAATGACTCCTTATGGTGGCTGTCGATTATGTATTGTTAAAATCGTCGGTGATAATATTTCCATAAAACCATCTTGTTCAACTCCTGCAAGTCCAGGTATGAATATCATTACAATTGATGAAGAACTTCAACGAATGAGGAAAGATATTATACAATTGATGATCAGCGAACATCCCAATACTTGTATTGTTTGTGGCCATAAAGAGGTATGTGAAGATTTTAATGCTCAATTTAAAGAAAAACCAGAGAAGCGTATATTTGGTTGTTATAATTGTTCGCGAAAAAATGATTGTGAGCTACGAGAAATTATCGAGTACATCGGAATTACTGATTTGACCCAAGAATTTGAATATAAAAGCTATGAAATCGAAAATTTGGATCCTTTCTTTGAAAGACATTATAGTTTATGCATTTTGTGTGGTAAATGTGTGCGAGTTTGTGGAGAACTGCGGGGAATAAATGCAATTGATTTTTTTGGTCGGGGGCATGAACTTAGGATATCTACTCCGATGAATATGCTTCATATTGAAACTAACTGCCAATTCTGTGGGGCTTGTGTTGATGTTTGTCCCACCGGAGTCCTCGTCCCTATAATGCAGACTTGGACGCGAAAACGTGATGTTTTTGTTGAATCAATTTGTGGTCATTGTTCGATTGGTTGTGGTTTGAATTATTACACGGAAAATGAAGAACTCGTGGAAACAATTCCGAATATGAAAGCACAGATCAATAGCGGTCAAGCATGTGTATTCGGACGGTTTTGTGTTCCTGTCTTTAACAAAAGAGAAGACACTCACTTTCATACTCCCCTCATTCGCATAGAGGACAGTCTAAAACCAATCTCATATAATGAAGGATACTCGGCTTGTATCGATATGTTTCAGAAATATTCTCCAGAAGAAATTGCGGTCTTAGCATCTCCGGACCTATCTAATGAGAGCGCCTTTATCTTAAATCAATTTGCGACTGAAGTATTAAAAACATCAAATGTCGCAACGATTAATGATAACAATTGTTTAGAACATTTCAAAGAATTAACCGCACTTCCTCGTTCGTTTGATAACATTCCCAAATCAGATTGGGTTCTTTTAGTGGATGCAAATCCTCAAGTCTCCCATCCTCTCCTTTTAATTCATATTAAGAAAGCAAAGGATCTCAATAAA
>JABCSI010000077.1 GCA_018238965.1 Promethearchaeota archaeon | reverse complement strand
TGCTTTACCCGAAATGGGGCTGATACTGGCATTTAACTTGATTTTTCGGTGAAATTTACGCCCTGACATAACCTCTAATTCGTAAGGGGTGGCCCGAAGATCAATATCTTCACCACTTTCGGATTCGGGAATTTCTATGATAACTTTTAGATGCTGTTCATCCTCAAAGAAATCCAGAAATTGTTTGGTCTGCTTGCGCTTCAATTCTCTCTGTTTAGCAACGAGATGTTCCAATGCATTATGAAATTCTTTCAAGGTTTCCTCATCGTGGCCGTCCCCAAGTAAAATAGGTTTACCGTGGATTGGATCCCATTTAAAGGTGAAAGATTTATCGTTGAACGGGTTTGTAAAGACATAACGCTCTTCCTCGCCATCTTCATTCAAAACAGGCTCAAAATAATAATCTCTCATCTGATCGACGAATTCCTGGTCAGTCAATAAGTGATTCAATTTTTTTGTAATACGGGATTGAATATCTCCCGTGGCGAGGTTTTTTAAATCTTCGAAGAAGTCTGGCATAATGGCACCCGAGTGAAACAATGAAGTAGGAGTGAAACAACATAAAAAACCTTTGCCTCCCTTTTTTAGAATTTGAAGAGAGGTGGAAATTGTCTTGGGGCAAAGGAAGATGTGTTGGGGAAAAAAGACGAAGGGGGTTAGTGGGATTTAAACTTATTCAACCATTATTCGCCGGGATTGGGTTAATTCTGATTGCTTTTCTAGGGTGATCTCCAATATTCCATTGTTATATCGGGCTTTTACACTCGTATCGTCGATGGATGTCGGTAGTAAAATGGTTTGGTTGATTTCTCCTGCCCGTAATTCAAGTTCTGTCGGTGTTAGGTTGTAAAGTTCGATTTGATCCTTGGTAACACTGGGTATCTCGACGACCACGGTGAGAAAATCACCATCGTCGAAAATGTCAACAAATAATTCATCGGATTTGTGGGGTTTCACCAAAGTAGGTGAAGGTGAGATGTTATCGAACAAACCAGGGTCGAGTTCCTGCAAGATATTGGATAGCTCGTTCATATCGTCGGATCTCATTGGATGCCCATTAAGGTATATCTCACGTAAATCAGAATTTGAATCGTATCGGTAGGAGATCTTGATATTCGTTGCGTCAGTTGATAGTTCAGGGTGTGTTTTGATGTAGTCGAGCATGAATTGGCGCAGTTTGCGTAGTATGGCATCGGAGGGTATCGGGGATCACTTCCAATCAAATTATTTTTCCTAAATATTATGTGAAGTCCTTACTATATAAATGTTAACATTAGGTTGTCAATAACATCATGAATTGAGAATATCTTCTATTTTCTTCTTTATGAAATTTGTTGAATTTATTTTGGAAAAGATTTCAATAATATCCATTATAAGGGAGAATTGGTCAATATTAATTAGTATTATTATCGAAATTGTCGAAATTCTTTACATCTTCGTAATTTTCGTAATTATCATATAATTATCATAATTAGGAAATTCCTGACAGGTGCCTTAATGGAAAATTCCCGACTTAAACATGTCTGCCTTCAGATAATTTTGAATGGCTTGATCGCTGGAATTATCGCGATCCTTGGGTTCCTCAGTCAATTTTTGGCTGAGAATTATGATAATACCATTTTGCCTTTGTATATTCCTGCAGGCTTTTCATTTTATTTTCTTTATAAAAAATCCAAATACAATGCAATTGGTGTCTTTATGGGTACATTTATCGAAGCCCACATGTTTTTGAATCGTTTTCCAGTTCCATTTCCAGGATCTATGATTTTAACCGCCACTTTTGTATCCGTCGCAAACACTATTCAACCCTTATTTGCCTGCCTCGTGATTGAAAAATATTGCCAAAATCAAGATCTTCTCCATGATACAAAAACATTTGGTCTTTTTCTTCTCTCTACCGTCACTTTTTGCCTATGTGCTGGAATAATTGGGCCATTAGCTTTGATTTTGGGTAAATATCTGGATGTTGCTCTCCTATTTCCTTCGATTCTTAGTTGGACTGTATCTGACGCCGCTGCAGTTATTATTATTTCTCCTGTGCTCATATATTTGAGAAAATTCAAAGAAAGCCGAATCAGAAATGCCAAAAGACTTGAAATTATTGCGTTTCTGGTTTGTACATCGATTTTCCAAGTAATAATATTATTATGTCCATTCCTACTAATAAGTAAATTCAATTTTGATTATCTTGTCATTCTTCTGATTGCATGGGCTGTTATTCGGTTTTCAGTGCTGGATTCTTTGATCCATGTGATAGGCATTTCAATTTCAACAATCGTTGGCCTATATATCGAAAATAGTCATTTTTTGCAATCTGATTTGGAATATTCCCTGATTATGGTACAAATATATCTCATTGTTGTTGCATTTATGAATTTGCTAATGGTTTGTATGATATCGGAACGAAAAAGATATTTACAGAAGCTTAAAACTTATTCCAAGGATTTGGAAAAGGATGTCGAGCAAGCCCTCTCTAAAATTAAGAAATTGACTGGAATTTTGCCTATTTGTTCAAAGTGCAAAAAAATTCGGGATGAAAATGGAGAATGGCTCGTTCTGGAACAATACATTGACCAGCACTCCGAAGCACAACTGTCCCATGGGTATTGTGATGAGTGCATGGAAAAATCCCTTGAAGAACTTGACAATTACTCAAGTTGAATGTGAAATAAATCTAAATAACATTTTTTTCATAGGGAAATCGATCTATAAAACCCCTTAGGTTGTCAATCTATCTAATCTAAACCAAAACCACGAAGATCATTTGGTGAATAGAGTTTCTTAAATAATGAGTGTTTCTTAATAATATATATGGATTCGCTTGAAAATATCGAAAGGATAGTATTTCAGCTCTCAAAGAAAGACCGCGCCATTTTAGCTCGAAACCTGATTAGAAGTTTAGAAAATGAAAGCGAGGAAGAAAGAGATACTACGGATCTTTGGATTAAGGAAGCTGAAAGGCGTTATCAAGAGTTAAAACAGGGAAAAATCGTGGGTATACCTGCGAATCAAGTATTTATGGAAGCGAGAAACCGGATTCAATGAAGGATATTGTATTTCATCCGGAAGCCCCTGAAGACTTTGACAACTTCTAAGTTTAGATGGGAAATTAATCTATAAGAAATCTTTCTCAAAACTATTCATCTCCACAGCGATATTTCGAATCAATGAGATAAAAAAAGATGAAAATATATCGTACAATAATTAATTTCTCGACCCCCAGCCGAGTAAAATAGAGGGAAAGACTAGTTCCATTTTATCTTTCTCTGGTTTATTGATGTAAAATTAACGAAAATGAATTTATCACTTTTCGTTGAAAATTGGTGGGAAAGGGATGATTCGAACACCCGACCACTCGGCCCCCAGCCGAGTATCAATCTGGTTTCGGTTTTCTTGAAATAAAACCGAGAATTACCAAGCTAGACTACTTTCCCATGAGAAAAACAGCTTTGTGATTACTGCAGTAAGATAAATGGGAGATTCCTAAAAAAACTTTTGAAACAAGCACTGAGGGTTACCCCGCAGAATCGTGCATTGAAAATCCAATTTAGCCACGGAGTCTAACCCCCCGCTCACCCTCTTCAAGATTTATATTTTTTCCCTCTCGAAATCTTGTTCCAATGTTTTCCTCCAAAACACTCAAAACAATCGAATATTGGGATCTAGATGAAGTTAATACTTTGAAAAAATATTTTAAGTCTTTTTTATATATTCTTTCTGTTAAATATTATATAATACGTAGAATAAATTTATTTCTTCTATAATAAAAGATAGTGAAAATCTATGAACGGTCATGATGAAGATCTTGTTGGAAAGTGGGTCATTGTAAAAAATGATGAAATTATCGAGCAAGATGAGAGTTTGGAAAAAATTTATTCGTTAGCTAAGAAGTATGATCCTAATGACATAATCGTATCCAAATATCAGAAAGTTGGATGCTATTTCTACTAAACGATATTTTTTGATTATAAAGCCCAAGTTTAGTCAAACCTTTTCTTTTAAACCACCAATTCAATTCCGTAAGGATCCCAATCCTCCAGTTGAAAGTTTAACACCATATCTTCCAATAAAATTATATAACAATTCAATTGAATCACCTCCTTTGGAAGCAGTGCTTGATTCAGGTGCGATGGGTTTATTAATTCCTGAAAATCATGCGGATTTACTCAAGTTACCACATTTAGGTAGAAAGAGCGGTTCGGGTGCAGGTGGTTCTTTAGATTTACAAGAAACCAAGGTCGGATTAAAAATCGGAAGAGGAAATAGAATTGAAGATTTAGGATACATAGAAGCCGTAATAGAAATGAGCGGAAATTTAACAGATATTTTAATTGGTCGAATTCCCTTGTTTTCTCAATATAAAATTACTTTAGAACTCTCTAAAAAGAAATTTACATTAGATCCTATTGATCAAAAGAAGAAAAACTCTCTTCAGCAAAAATCTTTAAAAAAAAAGCAATCAAGACCATCAAAATTTAGAAGAGCATCTGATAAATGATTTAAGAAGAATGGATTAACCTAGCCATTTATCTGCTTGTACCTTTTTATTCTTTTCAATAATACCAATGCGTGTGATAATTCTTTCATAAGCCATTTATAACTAAGGTAGCAAGAAGAAAATAAAAATTAATAAAGGAAAAAAATTGAATACCCAATATTGTTGACAAGATTCAACTTGCGAACAATTAAGGCTTCAATACTGGAAATTTAAAAGTCCATCGGCTGGAATATAGGAATCCAAGTGCTAAGCACGCTGCACCCAGGAGTAGAACCCAGGGAAGAAGCATGAAAATTGTTGCTTCACTCAAGAGTGGAACTCCTGTGACGAGGAAAGCCAAAAGCATTCCGGCTACACTGATAATTACTCCACCCAACGCTACCAACAAAGGAGCCTTCTCGCCATCTTTCTTAGCAACTAAGATGGGCAAAATAACGATGAATAAACCGCTGGGAACATGGACCATCATGACCATAACGCTGGTCATTGGGCATCCTGCGCCCTTGGTTATCACCACAATTATGGACATCAGAAATACATACCCAAAGTAGTTCATTGAATGGTCTTTGGCATTTTCTCCAAAAACGGAATCGTAAATCAAAGCCGTTGCGAGGCCACCTGGAACAAATACTGCCAACATGGAAACGATTGGGGATCTTAAGGAATTAAAATCGTTCAAAATCACAGGTAAGAATCCTGCTGCTGCAACAACAAAGAAAGATAACGCTATAAACAAATGTGGTGTTTTTCTCTTCTTAATAAATTCTATTACCAAAAATACGGTAAATAAGAGCGCTACAAGTCCGACAATCACCATGACTATAGCTGATAAAACACCTACTGGAACTACATTTAACAGATCTGTCATAACATATCACATTTTTTTTTTTTAGAAATTTTCGAAAATATCACAAAAAAGAAATATCTTCTATTTAGATTTGTTCAGAAGTCCTATTAAATATTGAGCTATAAAAAATAAATTAATCGCACAAACTGTAGGGGTGCGGGTTTTTTTCGTTCATTTTGGCATGCAAAATGTAAAAAAGTGGATCTGTAGTTTTTTCAAATAATAGATCGGTTTCACGCAACCTTGTCTGTTTATTGGGTGTTTAAATTTTTTTCAATTTTTCACCCATAAAATATTATTCTTTACATTAAATGGCTAAAACACTACTCGGCTGCCAAATTCGGAGAGCGATTATCTTAAATAAAAATCTTGAATCCCGATGGGAGGGTGAAACCTTTGGGTGTGCAGATTTTATTCGACATAATATTTCTATGAAAGCACGCAAAAGTATTTAATCATAAATTACACTGGTCAGATTATTGAAAATGATTTTTTGATTCATGGATTTCATAATCCCATAAAAAAGGTATACAATATGGCCCAATTCGATAGTACACCAACCTACGCATGGTATTAATGTGGACAAAGTTATGATGGCCGTGGGAAATCTGCTTTATGGAATCGGATTCGGGATGTATGGTATTATCACAACGATCCCGATGGTATTTCTGGCTATGATTATCATAACGATAGGCGAGATGATCGTTGCACCCTTTTCCCAATCAATTGCTGCAAACTTCGCACCTGAAGATAAACGTGGGCGCTATATGACAATCTCTGGGTTCTCTGGTTTGATCCCAATGATGTTTGGTGTCATAGGCGCAGGTGCTATTATCGATAGTTCAAATCCCAATGCTCTATGGTATCTTTGCTTCATTCTGTCTTTCGTGGCGGTAGCAGGTTATCTATTACTAAATAAAGTAATGCCAAAGAGCACGCTTGATGGTGAAACTCAAACCGATGTGGCTGATCTTGAACCCATCATCGAGTTAACTTCCGTCGAGAGTGGCGAAATTCCGATAATGGAATGAGCTTCAACCCATTTCCCAAACAGTTTTTTACTTACTTATTTTTTATTTTTATTACTCTTTGAGTATTATATCCTTCCTTAGAGTTCAATTTTTCCTTTGGATAATCGTTGAATAATCGAATCCGTTATATTTTGGGTATATTCGTCGATTTCAGGAGTGATAGGGCATTCAATCTTATTCGCTGCTACTGCCTTGAATAATTCCGAAGGCGTCATTTCCAATAGAGTTCCGATTGTCTTCAACCTAATTTCTCCCCCTTCATAATCCTTTAGCAGCTTTAACAATACTTTTTCTTTTAAATTGTCTAAAAGCATCTCTTTTACCAGAACTGCTTTAGGGATTTTTCTTTTTTTGGCGAGGAATTTGAAAATTTTATCGGTTTCATCGTTAACTCGGATATTGATTTGACTCATGTTTATCGCTACTATGAATAGTAAAAAAAGTTAATATATTTAATACTTTGGATACTAGTAAGTAATTAGTGTGAAAATATTTATAGATACTTATTCTTGGTTTAAAATTGATCATTTGGTGGCAATATCTTTAATGGAGGTAAATACTCTCTACAAAGAATTCGAGCTATGTATTACACATGATGTGTTAGAAGAGCTCGAGCATCGTAATTTAAGATCTTGTCAAATTTCGAAACTCCACATCTATCCAATAAAAAATAAGAGAATTTACGAAGATGCAATTGATCAAGATTTTGACAAGGCAGATGCGAGTATTCTAAGTAATGGTTCGAGAAATGGTGATATTCTTATCGTATCTGAAGATAAGCCTATGTTAGAACTTGGAAAAAGCTATAAATTTGAGTGTATACAGCTAATCGACTTTCTAAAAATTTTAATGTCCTTAGACTCACTAACAAAAAATGGCCTGTTCAAGATAAATCGGGAGCTCCGTAGATTAGGAAACATTTCAAAAACTAAAGAAAAAGAGATTAAAAACCATCTTAATCAATTTCAAGGGTGATAGGGCATTCAATTTTATTCGCAGCAATTGCCATGAATAGTTATTTCACATCAACATGATATAGAAAAAAGATGTCATTCTACACTTTTGTGTTGCATCCAAAAAATCTTTGTAGCCTCCAATCTTTTTCTCGGGTTATTCCTTGAATTCTTCCTTTATGGAGAAACAAAATATAGATTCTGAAAGTTTTATTCAAAAACCCTTTAGGATTGATGATTTGTTGACTAAGATTCAAAAAATTATTTCATACCCTTGAAATAATGCAAGATCCCACCCAACAAGAGCTGCTCAGGAAAATATTCCAGATTTATCAATTTATCTCATGTTCTTTCCAAATCATGAGAAATTAAACTGACTTTTTAACACATTCGCTTTTAATGAATTAGAGGAATCGCAATGGAATTCACAAAAACTATCACCGATCTCATTCGTTTGCGTACATCATGGCGGACCTATAAACCACAACCACTAACTCCAATAGAAGAAGATAAATTAATCCAGTTTATTGAGTCTCTGGGTAATGAATCACCCTTTTCTGAATTCGGGCCCAAAGCTCGTTTTCTATTCTTTCATATCCCCGAATCGGACCCCAAGGAAAAGAAAAAGTACGGAACCTATGGATTTATCCAGGGCACCAGATCTTTCATAGTGGGCTCCGCAAAGCGCACCCAATATGCTTGGGAACACTACGGCTATCTGTTTGAGAAAATTATCCTTTATGCAACCGATATGGGGCTCGGAACCTGTTGGCTTGGGGGGACCTTTAGCCGATCCGTGTTTGCCGAGAAAATCTCCCTAGATGCTGAGGAATTCTTGCCGGCAATTTCGCCAATCGGCTATCCAGAAGAGAGAAGGTTAAAAGAAAAAGTTATTCGTGCGGCGATTCGGGCTAAAAAACGAAAGAATTGGGACCAAATATTTTATCTTGCAGATTTTTCCACTCCCCTTTCAGAAATTGAAGCGGGGAAATTTTCCACGCCACTTGAAATGGTTCGACTTGGACCCTCTGCCAGCAACCGCCAACCGTGGCGCATCATTAAGGATAAAGACGCCAATTCCTTTCATTTCTATGTAATTCAAACCAAAAACTCCAAGGGATACAACAAAATGAGGCTCCTCGATATTGGTATTGCAGTCTGCCATTTCAACCTTACCGTGAAAGAACTCCAGCTGCCTGGATCCTGGCAAAGGATAGAGGAATGTGAGCAAAAAATCGAAAATTATCATTACAAAATTTCCTGGGTTCAAAAATCATGAAAATAGTCTTCATTCCGCAATATGAAATGACTCCAGATAGAAAGTTGGCGATTGCAGACCTGTTATCAATTTGCTTTGAGGGTTTTCCTCCCCACCGTCATTATTACCGACAATTGGCACATTTCTATTGGGTTCTCGAACCTAAAAATGGTTCGACCTCCACAACTCAAGAAATATCGCCAGAGCCCGAGCCATTGCCCCAAATATTAGGATGTGTATCCGGGATTCTCAGAAATATCCGCATCAATTCAATAGTTATTCCTACGCTGGGAATCTTGGATGTTTGTGTTCACCCCACCATCCGGAATCAAAAATGGGCATCAAAATTATTACAAACAGTCGAGGATTTCGCCCGTGTACATGCTATTCCACTACTCGTTTTATTCGCAGATAACTCATCTCTTTACCAAAATAATGGGTTTGAACCTCGAAAAGCTCTGGTACGTTGGCAAATGATTGATGAGATCCGCCAAATTAGCGGTTCCGTAGATGAAAGACGGATGGATGACTGCTTCATGCTTAAAATGCTGGAACCTTGTATGAAATTTACGGAAGATCCTCTAGCCGTCGATTTACTCGGTTGGATTTTTTAGATATAATTTTGTGGAGGGCGGCTATTCTTATCCGTTTTTTCGGATTTTTTCACCAAATCAATGAATATTTCTGTTGTAATTAGGGTAAGCTTCTCCCGAATACCGCGATGGATGGCAATTTTCATCAATTTTTCATGTAACCCGCGCCCACTCCATCCTGGGGTAATTTTAGCAATTCTTGCAAAATCCACTTCCATGGATATTGGGGTATTTTTACTAAATAGGCGGAGCATTTCTTCCCGTTCTTTTTCCGTTGGATGGGGGAAATCGATTTCCTCCTCAAAGCGATTGCGCAGTCCAATATCCAGAAGTTGCATATTGTTTGTGGCTGCGATGGTAATGATACCTTCGTTTGGTTCCAACCCGTCCAGTTCTGCCAACAAAGCGGTAGTCACTTCTATGACATCACCTCGAACGCTCTGATACGAGCGGTTTAATCCGATGGAATCCAGCTCATCGATAAAAATAATTGCGGGGGCATGTTTACGGGCTTTAGCAAACAGTGCATGGATTTTTGCCGCACCATCTCCTACGTGAAGTCCAATCAATGTTGTCCCTTTTTTTGCAAAGAAAGCACATTCTGAAGAGGTGGCAATTGCTCGAGCCATCAGTGTTTTCCCTGTGCCGGGAGGACCGTGGAATAAAATGTTTTTCGGCCCCCATTCTCCAAATCGGGAAGGATTTTTGAGATATTCGATTACAATTTCAGCTTTTTCCTTCGCTTGTGTATTTCCGATGATTTCATCAAAGGATACTTCGGCAAACCGCGGTGTGGGGGTTGAATCCTGGATTAGGATGATCTCTGTGTCAGCACCAATGCGGTAGGCTGTAATTGGCTCAATTCCTGTGATTTTGAATGCGAAATCAGGTAAAAGCAATTGATCAAAAATATAATCGTTTATTTGCACTGCCAAACCTTGCCATTGTTCTGTGGCATATGCCTGAAATAATTTTGGGTCTTTACTTATTGTGATATGGATTGTTTCGGGGGCATCAAACGGTTTAATGGGGAATCCAGCTGGTTTTATAATTAGCTTCCGGATGAATTCGATTTCGTTTGATTCGACGGTAATGTCGAGTTCTTCCACGTTGATTTTGTCTAAATCAACCACAATGGGGTCCTTATCATCCCCTACACTGAAATGGGAAACTTTATGACCTAAGGTTTTCTTTGGCAACGTTACTAGATATAGTGGGCGATTTCAATTTAATTTTTGCATTTCTTATTTATTAACATGGGTTTCCCCACACCAAGAAAATTGAAAGGAATTCCAACGATTAGGATTTTAATTTCGTTTTCAATTTTTCCGCAATCAACGTGCCCATTTCTTGGGTTGTGCACTTCTTATATTTCTTTATTTCGGGATCCTTGACCTCACTGCCCTTTCGAGGGTAAATATCCAAGGTGCGACCTTCCCAGAGTGCATCGATGACTGCATTTTCAATCTGGGTTCCCAAAACGCGATCCTTAAAGCTTTCTTCAACCATTAACTTTATTGAGAGTACAGCGCCAATCGGATTGGCAATGTTCTGTCCTGCAATATCGGGGGCAGATCCATGGATGGGTTCATATAAAGAGACCGAATTGGGGTTAATATTTCCGCTGGCTGCCATTCCCAGCGAGCCAATCAAATAAGCGGCTTCGTCGCTGATGATATCGCCGAACATATTCTCGGTCACCACGGTTTGAATCGTAGAGGGGGAGCGGATCAACCATTGGCAGAAGGCATCGACATAAAAATTAGTTTGTTTCAATTTCGGGAATTTTTTACCTTTTTCTGCAAATATTTCCCTCCAGAATCTGCTACAGGCCAATACGTTCGCTTTATCCACCGATATTATTTCCGTGTGCCCCATTCTAGTCGCATAATCAAAGCCATAATCAAGGAGACGTTCAACCGCTTTACGAGTATACACCATGGTGTTTACAGCTGTATCTGCATTGATTATTCCACCTATTTGGGCGTAGACACTCTCGGTATTCTCGCGAACAATGGTAATGTCAATGCCATCGGCGTAGAATTCGGGTTTCAGAGGGCAAATGTCATAAAGGGGTTCGTATAATTTTACGGGGCGTAAATTGACATATAAATTGAGGCCCTGGCGCATTTTCATAATCGCAGATTCGGCAATACCCTGTGGGATATCCGGAAGTCCGATAGCACCGAAGAGAATGGCATCGCTCTCCTTCATCTGATTGAAGGAATTTTCGGGAAGATTATTACCTGTTCGTTTCCAAACATCACCCCCTAAGGGTGTTTCTACAAAATTAAAATCGTAATCAGTATATTGGGCGATCAAGTCGAGTATTTTTTTTCCTTCATTTACCACTTCTGGACCTATTCCATCACCATGTGCCAAAGCAATTGTTTTTCGCATATTACTCCCGTAACTATTCTAGTTACGATCCCAAATAAGAATTGTGCCTAAGAGAGATTAGGAAGATTAAAATGAATGATATCTTTTTCTCATTAGTTAGTAGAAGTAATACAGTAGTAGGAAAAAGTATCGAAAAAAGAATACATTTGGAGCTATCACGAGTACTTATGGGTATTACAATTCTTTCATGAAATCCGTGATTTTGATCTTTAATTCCGGAGTGATTGATTCATTATTTG
Source organism: Promethearchaeota archaeon (assembly GCA_018238965.1). Lineage (GTDB taxonomy): Archaea > Asgardarchaeota > Lokiarchaeia > Sigyniarchaeales > Promethearchaeaceae > Harpocratesius. The sequence continues at coordinate 1,873 of JABCSI010000077.1, read as the reverse complement.
CCAGATCGCCCAAAAATGCGTAAGAACTTCCAAATTTACCGAGTAGACTTTTTGAAAAGCTGATTGCTGATTCTTCCTCTCTACCGAGCAATGGGGCAAGTGCTATCACCACATCCTTTTGATATTCTTGGCCGATTCGAAAGAGTGCCGATTCAATGAATCTACGCCGATCTTCCCTGATAAAATAAAAATCAATTAATGGTTGAATTGCGGAGGGGTCCATTGCTTTCCCCAATCCCCGAAGTGCAATTGTGACTACCCGATCATTTTCATCATTCAAAGCCTTGAGCAGCGTGTGTATGCGATCAGGATGGTTTGTTCGTCCTATTAGTCCTAAAGCACCAAATCGGAGGAATTTTTTTGCATCCGGTTGGTTAAATGCCTTGATTAAGGCGGGGGCTGCATCATTTCCCCGTGCTTCTAAATGTGCCATGACTTCTTTTCGAATTTCTTCATCATCATCACCTAAACCTTGAACCAAAGCGCTTGTGGCTTTAATATCTCCAATTTTAATCAAACCCCGAACTGCCCAAAACCGTATAAACCTGTAATCATCCTTCAATGCATTCAAAAAGGTGGGCACCAATTTTGGATCCCGAAAACCGGTCAATTGTGTAATGGCGCTTCTTCGAATCTCTTGATGTTGCTCGTGGTCATTGGCAATTTTTTGCAATAACTTCTGAAAATTATTATCACGATTTCCCCGTCCCACAGCATCTAAGGCAGCCACCCGTAGCCGACGATTCCAATGGTCTCCTTCTACAATTTCGAGTAATTTTTTCCGAGCACGGGGGTCTTTAATTCGCCCGAGTTTTTTGATCGCCTCATTACGATCTCGGAAACTTTTCCCATTTAACTTCTGCACCAATCTATCAAAAGCTGAGTGTGGGGCTTTCGGTTTGGGGGCAGGAGTGGGTGAAGGAGTGGGTGAAGGTGTGGGTGAAGGTGTGGGTGAAGGAGTTGGTGCAGATGTATCTGTGGAAGTATCTGATGCAGTATCTGTAGTTGCATTTTCTTCAGATTGAATTTCTTCCTCGTTCTGCACGGAAGCTTCGGGGGTGGTGCTATCGTCCTGAGATGGAGCAGGATCCGGTGATGGGGTTTCTTCATTTTCTGACATCGGTGAGTGCCTCACATTTTTTTCCGATCATCAAAGGTGATCGAGTAATGGAGTGGTGAATATATGATGGGGGTTCTTCCGCTAGAAGTTCCTAAAGCGGCCTTGCTATGGTAACTCATGCAGTTTATTTGAAAAAGACTTTGGTTCAAAGTTGTAAATTTTCTCCCTTCGCTCTTCAAAGTTTTAAAAAATCAGATCGTCCCTCCGTTTTAAAACGTTCTTCTGCATACATATACTGTTATTAAACTACTGATAAAAATTGTGGAGCAAAAATTAGCTTAACAATTAGCTTTATTATCAATCGACAAAAAAAAATAATTATAGTCCGATCACGGATGATTAATAAGGGGTAAATAAAATAATGGTAATTGACACGGATTCGCCTCCCACCAACCCAGCTGGAGAATTTGAAGATTTTTTCCGCAATTACGAGGAGGTGCCCAATGAATTCAAATATCGTCAAAGAATCAGTGATGCTTATGCTAAATCTGACCATCACATTACCATCCTTTTTGAAGATATACTAACATTCAACCCCCAGTTAGCCCATTACTTGAAAAATCATCCCGATGAAGCCTTGGAAGAAGCCGCGGATGCGTTTAAGAATATAATTCGCATTGACGCAGGGGGATTTTTCAATCCCGATGAAGTCTATTTCATTCGGATAGCGACCCAAAATAATTCCAATGAAGTCTCTCTCCGCAGCATTCGATCGGATCACGTGGATGATCTAATTTATGTACGGGGCATAAT
>JABCSI010000325.1 GCA_018238965.1 Promethearchaeota archaeon | reverse complement strand
AGAGAATTCTAGTTCTTAAAGGTGGAGGAGTCCGGGGTGTTCTTCAATTAGATTCATTAAGAATAATTGAAAAACATTATAAAAAGCAAATTTTTGAAATTTTTGATTTAGTTGTTGGGACATCGGTGGGTGCGATAACAGGGGGGGTATTATCATTAGGTAAATTCCCCGCAGATGATTATGCCGAATTATTTATCAAATATATTCCCTTAATTTTTAAAACTTACTGGTGGCGAGGAATCCTTGGTCCAAAATACAATAGGCAGAACTATTATACTATGTGGGAAAATTTATTTGGAACTAAGAAAATTAAGATGAAAGATTGTAAAACAAAATATATGATTGCAAGTGTTAATTTATGCGATAATCGTACTCATTTTTTTAAATCTTGGGAAGAAAAGGATGGAAGATTAAACCTCCGAGATGCTATTGCCAAATCCTTTGCAGCTCCGCATTATTTTGGTCAAATTAATGATAAAGCTCATAAAGCTGTTTGGGTAGATGGTGGAATGGGAATATCAAATACTCCGTTAGATATGGCATACGCTGAAATGATTAGGCTGGGTTGGGATAAGGAACCTGTGAAATTTTTGTTGATAGGAACCGGAAAAGTAGATCTCTCCATTCCATACAAAAAAGCAAAGACTCTGGATGATTTTCAGCAAGTTCTCCAATACATGAGCCCGTCTGAAGGTGGTCTAGCCAGAATCCAATCTACTATTGACCAAGTATCCAGAATGCGTATAATCGCAAAAGCTAACCCATTAATTTCATTCAAATACTACGATATAGACATTGGAAAAGAGTATGATGGGATTGATAAAGTTAAATTCATGCGCGAATATATTGCGTTCGGAACTATGTTATCAAGGGAAGTATCTCAAGATCTAAAAAACAGTGAAGAATTCTAAAAAGAATAAATTTTCTTGTTAAGATTATTAGATATCTGTTACCAAACTATCCATAATTATAGGAAATTAGTAAAAAATGAGAAAAAAAGACCCTCAGATTATATATTAATAATCGAGTGTCGATGTGTAACATTTTCACCGATTTTTTTTATATTTTCTAACAATTAAAGATATTGATATTACACCGACAATTCCAATTAAAAATGGAGTATAGCCATCTATTTTTGATAGAAATCCTAAATCGAAAGGATTAGCATATGAAGTGAAAGTTGGATCTTGGTAAATGCTTTTTCCACTCCATTGTGGGAAGCAAATTGCATACAATATATTTCTTCTAGCAACATCAATTTCTATTCTCTTTCCTTCAAGATCGAATCTTTCATTTGCATAGTCGATTCGGTATTGAATCATTGCTCGATTAATTGAATTCAAGAAATTTACTGCCAAAGCATCAACTCGATTTATGGCATTTGCTCTCAACCTCACGCTAGGATACAATTTAACTGGGGCTAATATTGGGTCTCCTCCTCCTAAGATATAATCAGGTTTACTTGCAAAATCAATTCCGAATGAAGGTCTATTACCTGTTCTTAAATCTAACCTGGTCACATTATAATCTGCAGTTGCACCATCTACTGTTTTATTATTATCGTCCACAACTATAGAACTTTCTTGTTCTTCAACAGATGCCGCAATAACTGAAATTCGAGCATAATTTGATATTGCTAACCCAAATCCAAGATGGGTTTCATCTCCATCTAAACGATTCTCGATTTCTGTAGAATTATCATATCTTGAAATATTACGGTCTGTCCATCGAAGATCGAAGAATTCTCCACCAATATCATTAACCGTATAATCTTCATCATCATTAATTATCCAAAGATCTGTAATAGGTCCAATATCATATTCGGTGGTTGTTGTAATATTAACTGGCCGATCTTCAAAAAGCGTTCCAGTGATTGTATAGCTAAAATTAAGATAAGCGAGTGAAGTAAATGCCACTGCTTTTCCAATTAAGTCTGTTGCATTAGTGATTAAACCAAGATCTGCATCTTCATTCATATCGTGCCAAACAATGAAAAGATTCTCATAATTCATTCCGAATTTATAACTAATCTCATCACCAACTACTGTTTTTTCTGGGAGCACAGGTGTTGCTTCTAGTTTAATGTTTTCATCAATTGGTCGGTATCCTAATGACCAATTTAAGCGATTGTTAAGTAAATGTTTATGATATTGGCTATGTAGACTATCTCCATAATACAGTGAGTCGTTTCTATCTGGAACCCCATTAACAAAATCGTTTTCTTGGTACGCTACTAAACCAGCGAATGAATTTTGGACCAAAACATGAGCCCCAGAAGGAGTTCTAAAATGTTGTTGCATGATTTGATATGGAGCACATCCCGTATAGTTTACGTTGTTAGGTCCATACACCACTTGACTTTCTAGAGCCATAAAAATGGTTTGAACTTGACCTAAGTTAATATATGCAATGTAATAATTTGCATCTACATTGGGAGTTGGATCATCCCCTGTATTATTTAATTCGTCTTCATATTGTCCTGGAGTGTAATCCTCTACGAGTTTTTTACTTAGGACATCATAATTAATCCCCCACATTTCTTCAATAAACCGATGACCGGTTTCCTTTGATATTGGAGAGGGATCAAGTGCTATAGCTGCTCCTGCTGATGCTAAAATACTGAATATTAGGAGTAAGCTAGAAATAGTAATGTTTCTTTTTTTCATGAATTTCACCAAAGTTGTAATAAGAACAATTTTTTGTTCTAAATTAAGAAAAAAATTTTTTATATTTAAATCGTTAGGGACCAAAGGTTCCACAATATCTCTTTGAAAAATTGGGATTTCTATTTGTGTGAAGATAAATTAAAAAACCCTAAAATTCATTTTATTTCTATGGAAGAAGAACCATCTGATAAAAATACTGAAATCGATTGGAAAAACGCTTATGAAGAACAAATGAATGGAGCAGACTATAAAAATGATATTAATGTTCAAATCAGCGAAAGAAAAGAATTTACTCCTCCAATTCAAGAAAATCAAAAGAAAAATGGTTCTCCCCCAAAAAAATCATCAAAAAAGAATGGCATAAAGATTATGTTTTTCTTCATTGCTGGAATACAACCAAAGACGGTGTTTCTGGACGACCAACCCAGGATGTGCCCTTCCTGCGGTCTTTACCAGGCACGTCTTAAAAGAGTCAACCACTACCTGTCCGTATTTTTCATCCCTCTCTTCAGAGTGAAAAAAGGTGGCTCTTTTCTGGAATGCCAAAGCTGCGGAAGTGTCTCACTTGAATCAGGGGAAGTGCGGCCCGGTCCTCGTAAAAGTCCCTCCCGCGTTTGCCGGTATTGCGGAAAAACCCTGGGGCCGGGATTCCGCTACTGCCCCTATTGTGGAAAGGCTGTATGAGGAGTTAATGCCCTGTTTATCAAGTCGCCACGGTTTTTGAATGGATGCAGTGTATTTTCAAAACAAGGAAAAAAAGAGCGACCCGGAAAAACTCTGGGGCCGGCCATTTGTCTTTTTGAATCTGGCTTTCTTTCTGGTCTTTTCGAACGTCGCCTTCCTTTATCTCTATCCCCTTGCCCTGGATGCCATGGGGAGTGAGCACCACGTAATCGGACTGGTGATGGGGGTGTTTTCCTGTGCGGCGGTCATATCCAGACCGTTTATGGGAAAGATGATCGTCTCGAGGGGCGAATACTGGGTATTTTCCATGGGCATCTTAACGATCCTTTTCGCATCCCTGGGATATATTTTGATAACAACGTTTGGCCCTGCCATGCTGTTCATAAGAGTGATTCACGGATTCGGGTTTTCAGCCGCTGTTTCAGCCGGGTTTTCTCTGGCCGCCAAAACAGTCCATCCTGACAAACGCGGAGAGGCCTTCAGTATTATCGGGGCATCTCTTATGTGTGCCGTGGCACTGGCCCCACCTTTAGGAGAACTTCTGATTCGCCAATGGGGTTTTGAGACCCTTTACATGGCTGCGGCAGGTTCGGTTCCTCTGGCATGGCTCGTCGCGAAAGGGGCTTTTCAACCTTTACCCGGATTTTTGCTTGATGAAGGTAAGAGGACAGTCAAATACGTTTCTCTTTTGAAAAACAGATTTGTATGAATTTTCAAAATAAGGAGGGTTGCAAATTATATGATCAAACTTTATTTCTGTTGATTTATAATAATCTTGAAATGATTTATGAAAAACTACAATCTTATTTTGCTTGTTATTAAATCTGATATTTTCATTACATTGTTCA
>JABCSI010000076.1 GCA_018238965.1 Promethearchaeota archaeon | reverse complement strand
AATAGAACGTACTCTATATAGCTATGGAAAGAAGTTCTTTAGCCAGGGTTATAAACGATTAACTGAAAAACAATACGTCTTTTATTTTTACTGGACCGTGATAATTATGGTCGGTTCGATCATTACCAGTGTTTTATTTTCCCTCAATTACATTGCCAATGAAGAGATTGCCAAAACAATCATTTTTCTGAGTGTTTTCACAGCAGGTGCACTAATTTTAGGAGGGTTTATAGGAGGTCTTACTCAGAATCGCCGGTTTTTAAATATTTTTACCGTTTCATTAATGTTTCTAGCTTTATGTTTCAGTATTTTATATACAGAAATTCTTCCGGGTATTTATATTCCACAATATGACAGCTTGATTCTTCAATGGGTTAAAATGCTTTACTTCTTGTCCTATGTGGTTATAAGTAGCATCTCTATGTTTGCCATAATTTGGAACTTCCAAACTTCATTCTCTTATCGGTTCATTAGCTATGGAAAATCTCACAACCGACTTCTTTTCCAAGGTGTTCTTCGTCTTGGTGCCGTCGTTGCAATTCCCATGTATGCATATATGTTCATCCAAGGATCTTTAGATGCCGAGATTTTAGCAGGAATGGGCATCATTATCACTACTATCCTCTTAATTCGATTTTATCGGTTGCCCAAATTCTATCGGAAAGAACCCTTTAAGGAGAAAAACGAAAAAATTGCTTTAATGAACTTTAACCAGATCCTCGGATTTTACAATCTATACTTAGTCTACCGGCTATCTCAATCCTTTAATACAGGGGGAAACATTAGCAATTTAACTGTGGATTTACTCCTTCTAGCCATTAACTCATTCTTTGTCGTGAATTCTTTGTCAAAAAAAATTGATAATATTGAAGATGAAGACGATATTCAACGAAATTTTGTTTTTCAAAGAGATACTGGCTTCATGGTTTGGATGAAAAAGAAAGTGAGTGAAAAAGGGTTGGTTTTAATCATCTTGGGAATTGCACTTGGCTATCACGCCGTTTACATGGATTCATATCTAAATTCACCCATTGTGTTAATTCAAATATTATCGGATCCCAACAATATTACACCGTTAAACGTAACATATAATCGTACTTTCCTGGGAATCGCCCTATTATGGATTGTAGTGAATATGATCACTTTTAAGGTGAATCCCCGATTCCGAAAACTTGCCATTAATCGTTATTCGGCCAGTCATATTTTGAGGATGTTTGGAGATCTTTTCCGAATTTCTGATGATGGAAGAGCTGGAGCAGTTTTGGAAGCCTATGAAAATGGTCTGAAAAAAGTAGAAGATGGCGTATCTGAAATCGGTAAAAAAATTAAAGGCAAGTGGAATAAAATGTTCTCCTTGGGAGATAACTCAGATTCACCTGATAATTCCTCCTAATCTCCCTTTTTTCTTATATTACTTGAAATAAACATACATCAGGAGAATCATGTCAAATATTCCTTTGGAAATTATTCTACTCTCGGGAAATCCAGGAACTGGTAAAACCAGTGCAGCTAATGAGTTAGAAAATTTATATCCATATACCATTTTACACCTCGGAGACATTGTGATTCAGAATGATTTATATAGTGGATTTGATACCGAGCGAGACACAAAAATCGTCGATGCAGACAAATTAGAGCAATTTTTACTTTCTAGGTTCAATTCCCTTGACGGAAAAATCATTTGTGAGGGTCACTATTCCGATTTAGTTGAGCATCCACAAATATCCCTAGCAATTGTGCTCAGAGCCCATCCCGAAACTATCATCCAGCGACTATCCCCACGAAAATATTCCCAGGCAAAACTACGGGAAAATGCGGAAGCCGAGTTTTTGGGAGATTGCACATCTTACATGTTGGAAAAAGACAAATTAATAAGCTTAAATCGAGTTTTTGAAATTGATACAACAAAATTGACCACAATTCAAACAGCAAAAATCATCCACACAATAATCTCTGATCCCGAATCATCAAATGAATACAAAATGGGTGAAATCTCATGGCTCTCTGATGAAACGGTCGATATTAACAAATTTATAAGTAAATAAGATAAATTCTATTCATGGCAATTTATTCCTATGAAAAACGAATTCCCAAAATCCATCCTTCAGCGTGGATATTCCCCTCTGCAGATATAATTGGTAAAGTAATTATTGGAAAGGACGTCTATATTGGCGCCGGAGCAGTTATCCGTGGAGATTATGGAACTATCATTATTGGTGATGGATCTGCGATTGAAGAAAATGTAACAATCCATGCACGCCCGGGAGGGAAAACTGTTATCGAAGAGAATGTGACGGTCGGTCATGCAGCGATGATCCACAATTGCACCTTGAAAAAAGACTGTGTAATTGGCATGCAAGCTACGGTCACTGATTATGCTGAAGTTGGCGAGGGTGCTATCGTGGGAGAGGGTGCATTAGTTAAAACTAAACAAATTATATCGCCCCGAAAAGTCGCTGTGGGTGTTCCTGCGAAAGAAATTAAAGATGTCTCTGATCAAGTATTCCAACTCTGGCAAGCTTTAAAGGAAAATTATCGATATTTAGCAAAAACTTATCCCGAAAAATTGAAGAAGTTGGAACGAGAAAATATAAAGGCTTGAAATTGTGTTTTAAGTACAAACATATTTTCTGAGGTAAACTTCATGGCAAAAAAACAACCCTATTTAAATATCCTACAATCCGCCCTCTGCATACCTATCCCCTCTAATAATGAAGTGCCCATCGCCCTCGATATTAAAATCCTCCCTGATAAAAATATCCCACCAGAAGCATTTTATGGTGTCTGGCTTCTAGATGTTTCAGGTTCAATGGCAGGCAATCGACTCAACAATGCCAAACAATCTCTCATCGAACAAGTAAATATCATTCCGGATGGCACTATTTTCACTCTCATTACATTTGAAACGGAAATTCATGAATTAATTGTGGAAGAGAAGATTTCAGATGCATCTAAGAAAAAAATTGTAGATAAAATTGCCAAAATTTCCGACAGAGGAACGACTGCACTCTATACTGCACTTCAAAAAGCAGTAGAATGTATGCGCAATTATACCAAAACGAATAACAGCTTAGCAATTAAGAAAATTTTTCTTCTTTCCGATGGAGATCCAACAGATGTACAAGTCGAAGAAGGAAATGAAAATGATCCAAATTACGACAAATACTTCTTGTTAGCTAAAGAAGCGTTAGAATACAAAGCATCTATTGATACAGTGGGCGCTCTGGGAGAACACAATGTATATTTAATGTATGAAATCGCGAAGCAATCCACTGGGAAATACATTTTTGCGGAAAATGAGGAAGAGATGAAAACGAAGATGATTATCGCGACGGAGCAAACGGTGCGGATCGCCTTCAGTCAACCCCAATTATCTGTAAAATGCTTCCAAGAAAGCATGATGTTGGAGGATGCGGCTCAATATAAACCCACGGTTATTCGGATGCCCTTCAAAAAAATCTCCGATAAAGAATTTCAAACATATTTACGGAGTTTTGAAGCAGGAGATACTTACCAAATAATCTTGAAAGGCAAGGTAACCGTATCACCTACAAATCTCCAAATGGATATTCCCACGAAATTATTGGAATTAAATTTTGATTTTGGGGATGGTTTAACTGATACAAAATTAATTGAATTGAATTTTTCAACAGATAGTTCGAAATTCAAGTTGAATCAAGATATTAATAAGAAATACGCCAACGTCTTCACGCAAGCAGAAGAAATCGCCGATTGCACGATCCGAGGTGATGCTCAAGCCACACAACGCATCCAAGGGGACGAAACCAAAAAAATCTCCTAGAAATGGCTCATTGGGGATAACCAAATTTTTTAAGACTTTAGCTCTCCATATTGTTATATATAAATAATCCAAGATTAAGGAATGTGAAAAAGAATGGCATATCATTGTCCAAATTGTGGTTCAGAAATAAGTTTTGGCGAATCTATTTGTCCAAGCTGCAAATCAAATGTTACAGATGTGTGGGAACAAACCCCTCAACCGAAACCAACTCAGCCGAAAGTAGCACCTGGTATGGGAACAGCAAATTCAAATCAGAATTCACCATTTCCTCCTCCAGTGAATAATAATGCAGGATCTCCATTCCCCCCTCCTGCACAAAGTAACGCAGGATCTCCTTTTCCTCCACCTGACAATAGCGGTGCCGGATCTCCATTTCCTCCTTCACCCGCCCAGTCTTCAACACCATTCCCATCCCCCCAAGGTGTTTCCAATTCTTTTCCACCGGCGCCTACGAATTCTACACCATTCCCGCCCTCCTCAGATGGGCAATCTTTCCCTCCCATTCAGCCTTCCGGGCCAATTACTCCAGCAGCATATTTGGAAATCCCTCGAATCGGTGCCAAAATTATGATTCCTCCAACATCCAACCAATTACGATTAGGTCGGGATGAAATTCAAGGTGCGGCAACTAAAGCATTACAAGATTTAAATGCTTACAAAAATATTAGCCGTAAACGGGATAATAGCGAACATTTCATCATCAATCTTCAAAATGGAATTTATAGTGTCGAAGACATCCATTCTACAAACGGGACTTATTTGGGTACAACAAAATTGGGTCCGGGTGTTCCTTCCCAACCATTAAAAGATGGTGATAAGATCATAGTTCCTATTGAAGAGTTTGGAAAAATGGTTCAGATGGAGATCTTTTTCAGGAAATCTTAATGATTTCCCCGATTTTTTTCATCTATTTCCAGGATTGATAAAGAATGAAGCAAATTGATTCTGAATTTCATTTAAAATGTACATTTTGCGGAAAATTGAATCTATTTTCTAAAGAAGAAATATATGTTTCTACTTCGGATAAAGATAAATTACGAGAAAAATTTTGCCTCCATTGTGGAGAACCGATAATTGTTCAGTGTCCAAATTGTAGTACTACTTTCTCACTTCAAGAAAATCTCCAAAAAAACCCCTCTTTTCAAGTTGCGGACTCATTTTGGGACCCAATTCAATCCGATATTGATATTTTGATTCCAAAACTAGACCAAGAAGTGAAAAAATATACAGTAGTAGCCGAAGAGTTGAGAGAACAAGATTTTATTTTAAGACAACAAGAATTTCTAGAAAAATTGTCCAATTTGAAAGAATTATCTACCCTTGTATTTGATGTGATCAAAGCAATAACTGAGCATCCCTCTGCTGAACCGAAAGTAAAAATTGGTAACCGATTACTGAAGGAGATTATGAAAATCCCTGAAGAAATAGAGGAAATTCAACAGAGTTTGGATCCCGAGACAAAAGCGGTTAATGAAAAGAAAGGGAAACAATTGAAAAAACATGTAATATTCCTCGATTTTATCCCCCAATTAAACGATTATCGCACTTCCATCCAGCAAATTCGTAATTCAGAAATTCATGAAGAGAAAGAAGCATTGAAACCAGGTTATGAAAAAATTCTAAATCATATCATTTATGATCCACAACACTATCGGATACTGTGTCCTTCATGCAATGAAATAACCTTCTTCATTCAAAAAATTGTATATCGATGGGATAGAAGTAAAAGAGATCTAATTTTTTCCAGAAATTTACCAATGATTAATAATGAGTTAGATAAGACTTCTTCCAGTATTCAGGTAAGTTTAACTACAACGATCCATATTTCTTCTGACCAAGAGGCAACATTACATGGAAAATTGAGTTTAAATTTACAAGATGGTCAATATGAAATTATAGGGAGGGATGTTATCCGAGATATTGAATATTCTGAACCCGAAAGTGAAAGAATATTGTATGACGAAAAAAATCCCTTAGGACGAATTTCAAATAAACAATTCCAGCTAGAGAAACAAGGAACCGATATTATATTAAAGGGAATGGAATACGATTCAAGAAGAGTGGGTACTTTCTTAAACGATAGAGAGAATGACATCCGAGTGAACCAACCAACCGGTGTTATAGTTCATGGGGGGGACAAAATTATCATCCCTCTCATTAATGAACCCAATAATCCAAACTTTATTGAAATTGTTATAGGACTTCAATAATGTTGCATATGTGATATTATATTAATCCCGTAGGATTCAGAACCATGAGCCAAAATCAAAAGAATTTTATTTATTGCTCTGAATGTATGCACGTGTATTTTGAAATTCCAACTTCTAATGAATGCAGCATTTGTCATAATGAAATATCCTCTGAAAATCGTATATCTGAATTGGATCTCTTGATATGTGAAACATGCAACCATATTTATACAATTCAACGGCCAGAGGAAATCATTCCAAAATTTTCAGATAATGAAGATCACCTTTGTGGGTGTAAGAATAATTGCCCTACAATGTCATTCCTTGCAATAGGACAGCAGCAAACTTACTATGGGAATATTATTTTAGCAGACATATATCAATGTACAAATTGTGGAGCGATTTCATACCGTAACTTGGGAGTTGCTGAAAAAAAGTGTTTTGAATGTGGCTCAAAATATTTGCAACCTTTACGGTGGAATTCTGAAACTCATCGGATTCGCTATCAATGCTCCAATCCTAATCATGGAATTAGATTAAAATTGCGAGATCTTATTGAGAGAAATAATCAACTAATAGACCAACAAATCACCGCAATAAATTCAAAGGAACAAGATTTAATTAAAACCTATAAAGAACAAGAGGAATTTCTAAAAGCCAATAAAGAGAGTAATTTTCTCAAGGAAAAATTAGCAAAGTTAAAAAGAAAATCGACAAAGTATGCAACTAAACTGCAAGAACTGAATATTTGGGCGCTAAATGAGAGAAAAAAACTCTACACCACTTTTCATCCATTGGCTTTACGTTGTGCTGTTTTCAAAGAACAGAAATCCGAGAACTCCACAAACTTAGTCAATACTGGAGACGGATGTGAAGCACTAACAAAGATAAAAGTGAATAAAGTAGTGATTGCCCCCGATGGAACTGTTATCGATAAAGAACCAGATAAAATTTTGAATGGGAGCCAGCAGGACGAACAGGCCTTTGTAACCCCTATTTCTCCTGTGAATTCCTTACAAAATCAAAAGCACGTTTCAGCTTTCGCGCAGATCATCAACCCTCCTCATGGGAATTATGAAATTACGCTCAGATCACTGGATAATGAAACAATTGAACAAATACCCCCCGCAGGAATCCCAGAGTTATTACCCCATCAAGTTGTACTTCAAGTTGATTTATTTATTCAACCTCAAAAAAATGACCAATATATATGTATCAACAGAGGAATTATTCCTTTGGAATTTTCCCCTCCCTATTCTAAGATTTATCTTGGAAAAGAACATTTTCTATCATCATATTGGAACGATCCTAGTGCTTTCCAATTATATCCATTTATATTTGATAATATTATGTCTGTAAAGGAAAACCAATTTCATTTTGGGCTAGAACGAACAGAAAAAACTTTCTTTTTAATTCCTAATGCTGAAAAGTTTAACAATCCTGTAATTCATAACATGGATTTATCTTCTTCTACAATATCTGAGAAAATTGAACTAAAAGCGCCCAAAAAATTCTCCTTGATTGGATGCTATCCAATTGATAAACAAAATTCAAAAAAGATTCACAAAATTCAATTCCAAATTGAGTTGAAAAATAAACAGTAAATGCTCACGAGGAAAAAATATGAGCTCAGAGAATGAAAAAATTAAGATATGTCGCCATTGCCATACCATCTATAAGTCATTAACCCAAAAATTTTGTGGAAATGGCTGTCAGATGAAGGAACCCTATTATGTAGATGGACATACTAATAGTAATATCATTTCTCGAGAAATTCACTTGGAAAAAACAAATCCATTATTAATCAGATGGGTTTGCAATCGATGCATGAAAGAATTTAAGGCAGATGAATTGGAAACCCTTCATTTCATTTGTGAATGTGGATCTGAAAATGATTTCTACCCATTCACAACAAAACATTGCGAAAAAACGAATTGTACTCACGAAAATAAGTACCATAATCTTCCATTAGAAGCAAAAGCATGTGATCTTTGTGGTCAATCAAATTTTTTATATAACCACAGCATGTTAAAAAGAGATTTGAAACCATCGGTGATCTATTCAGAAAAATGTTGGGAAGGCCCTGAGGAATTTGTTTTTTCTAAACCAACAATTGAAAAGGCAGTTGATAAAAGTTTACCCTATTGTTCTATTACGATATTAAATAACAATTTACAATATATTGTCTTTGGGGAGAATAGAGATATATCTGTGCATAATTTGATTAAAGATGCACAAGGGTTCCTTCCAGATATTATATATGAGAATCTGTTAGCTAAATTCTCTCTAGATGAATCCATCTTTTCAATTAAATATGATTCTGAAAATGAACAGTTTTCCTTTAGTAGTAAATTAGGCGGGAACTATTCTGAGCTGGATGATAGATTCTTCCCAAAAACGATAAATGATTTCAAACCTAAAGAAATAATTCAATTGCATGCCAACATTCTAACCCAAATTAATATAGAATTTTTTAAAATCCATATTTGGATATATTAAGAAAAGGTGAAAAAAAATGTCAGGAATACAACCAGGAAATAAGTTGAAACTTAACCACACTTACCAGATAATTGAAAAAGTCGGTGATGGTGGATTCGGTTCAGTTTTTAAGGCGAAATCACTAAAAACAAAAAAAGATGTTGCAATCAAAGTGTTCAAAGGCGCTGCATTTTCTAACCCTGCGGAAGCACGTATGTATTGGGAACGGGAGAAAGATCTAACTAAAGCTGTTTCTGGTTATACAGGTCCTCACATGGAATATATTGAAGCCTTTGAAGATAAAAGTGACCGCAGTAATCCGAAATTCTATCTCGCATTTGGATTTGTGGATAATGGGACAACATTAAAATCGTGGTTTAATGATAATTTACGATCCGCCAATCCCATGGAAGTAGATGCAATGATCAAAAAGTTATTTGTTCCGATGTGTGATTATATGTACTATTCACAAAAACAAGGAGCAATCCACAGAGATTTCACATTCAACAATATTATGATTGTTATACAAGCCGGTGAACCTGTGCCAATTGTAATTGATTGGGGTGGAGGAAAAGTTTTTGATGCTAAAACGTTATTGGATGAGCCCCCATTAATAGATGAGATGGAAGGATCTGGCACGGTAATTATAACACCTGGTTTCTTCGCTCCTGAGATCATTATGCAAAAACCACCTTTACCTCAAACAGATATCTATATGTTTGGAGCTGTTTTATTTTATGCACTTACTAACGGTTATACACGGGTAAAACCTACAATTAGTTCTGATTATATTCTGCACCCTCAAGATTACAACATGAAAATATCTGATACTTTGAATGATGTGGTAGAGAAATGCACTCAATATGAACCGAAAGACCGCTTCCGCACTTTTTCCGAAATCAAACAAGCCTTAGAACAACATTTAGGTGGAAATACAGGGGGGCTCAATCAATTACCAGCAGTAGAATCAGGAAATATGTTTGTCCTTCGAATTCTCAATAATAATGCCATTATACAAATGAATCCCCTCGATATCACAATGGAAGATGATAAAAATCAACGCATTGGAAGGGAAATGATAATAGAGGCAGCCCCTTGGGAGAAAGTTTATAGGGGTGTATTTCGAGGTATCACGCGAAGTAAATCAGATGGCGTAGATCGGCCCCGAGAGCAATTTTTTCTATCATATAGCCGTGATCAAAATGTTTTCTTCATTCATGAAGGAAGAAACAGTAATCCTACTTTACTTGATGGATATGAGTTACCCAAAGATCAGTGGATTCCGATTCAAGTTAATCAACAAATTTCAATCAAACATACAACAGTTCGAGGTGTTTTTGAATTGATTTCAGTCCTCGACCTCAATTGAATAATGCTGATTTAACTTTTACATAAAAGAAAAGGGCAGGAAAATTATGGAAGCAAATTACGGATTAATATGTGATGTGGGAGGAAAAAATAAAGGAAATCAAGACTCTTCGTTTTTTTTGGAATTTAATTTGATTATTGCACCTGGATCTCCGGATAATCTGAAATTTTCTCATAAATGTATTTTAGCAGTGATATGTGATGGAGTTTCCGGCTCAGAACAAGGTGAAAAAGGATCAAGTTTTGTAGTGCGAACCCTTCCGTCAAAAATTATGACACATCTATTTGCAAAAGATGTAAATATCGCCGATTTACAAGAAGTAATTAGGAATTTCATTCAAGAGACTAATCGTGAAATGATTACCCACTTTTCGGAAATAATAAACAAGGGGAAAGTCCCTAAAACAACACTAGTAGGTGCCTTAATTATCGGTCAATGGATTTGGGTTTTCAATATTGGAGACAGCCGAATATATCTTATCAAAGACGATCAAATTAGCCAAGTTTCAGCAGATCACATCGGATCCGGAGCTCAACATGAAATAACCCAAGCTATGGGACAAACAGAAATTGCTCCAGATATTCGAATATTTAATTGGGCATTTGAGAACGATTATCTGGGAAAAAAATTAGCATATCAAGCCCAATATTATGCACTTTTATGTTCTGATGGATTATCCGATAAGGTTTCTCCGGATGAAATAAAGAAAGCGTTGATTGAAAAGAAATTTAATCAATCCATGCAAGATATTGTTCAAAAATTATTTTCGATGGCAATGGATAGGGAAATTAAGGATAATGTTTCAATTATTGCAATAAACTTGAAAGATTACTTCAAAAATTTCTCTAAAATTCAAAAAATACAATTAAATTATCCATAAGGGGATGAAAATGGAACAACCAATGGCAAATCCAGAAAATATGTTTAATCTTGAGCACACTGGCTTTCACAAACTATCTTCAGAAATTCGTGAAAATGTGCAATCTAAAACAAGAACAGTAGATCCTATAATATCTAAGATTTTTGAGAAACTCCTATCCCAATGTCTGGAAAATTTTAACTTTACAGAGAATCCCGTCTTGGTTGAAGATTATTTCCACTTTTATCAAGAAGTCAATCGTTTATTTCCCTCTCTCCATCAAAAAATAGTAACCCAAGATGTTTTTGGTCCAGTATTTTTCGTTGGAGATACGCATGGTGCCATTCAAGAGTCCTATTTAATCATTGATTTCTTTTTCAAAGTCATGGAACTTAATCATCAAGCGAAATTAGTATTTGTTGGTGATTATGTCGATAGAAATCCCAATGATTTGGAAAATTTAACGCTGATCACCGCATTTTCTATACTTTGTCCAGATAATGTCTTTCTTATTCGGGGTAACCATGAAGATCGAGTAATTAATACACATTATGGCTTCCTTGATAATCTTCTACGAACATATAGGGATAAGGGTGATGATTTATATAGTGAAATTCTCCAATTCTTTACGCATTTACCTCTTGGGCATATTTCTCAGATGCATTCTGGTTCTAATATTGCTCGAGTTTTTACTGTTCATGGGGGAATTCCAATTGATCCCCATAATTTCATGGAGCCGTTGATTTTAAGTGAACTAGAACCCAAATTAGAATGTGAATTTCCGGAGAGTAGCGACATGGACCCCTATTCAGTTTCTATTTTATGGTCTGATCCTGATGAAATGATTCAAGGAATCCTAACTGGGGAAAGTTTTGATGGAAGAATGAAATTTGGAACGACAGTTTTTGATGGATTCATGCGTGCAAACAAGCTCGATTTGATGGTAAGGGGGCATCAGAAATGGGTCGAGGGTAGTAAAACATTCTTCAATGGGCGATTGTATTCACTCTTCAGTACGGCGTCATATGATGGTAGAGTACAATTTTCCCCGAAGATATTAATGTTGGAATATGGAATCTCTCCAAAATTAATCCCAGTGACCGTAGATTCTTTGAATAGAGATTATCTTGAAATTGAAACATCCTATAAACTCAAAGTAAAATCCCAGGAGGGTGAATCTTAATTATGGAACACGATGATTTCTTTGAACGAAATGAATACGATGAAAGTACAAGACGGATCGGCCAAAAATATCACCGATCTCTTGAACCAACGTTTATTTCTATCGAAGAAACTCAAACAAAGATGATTTTAGAGGGAAAAACGAAAAGAATAGGACAAGATAGCGAAAAAACAATAGTGGATGAATTCTGGAAGTTTTATTCACAATTTTCATCTACAAATCCCCCTGATCAAGATAAATATTATGGAGATTCTGCCGCAGAGCTGAATATGACAATTCTTATTAGGGAATTTCAAAAATATTATTTGGAGAGTGTTTATCCGGTTTCTTATCCCGTTCCAGTGCTCATATTTCCCCATAAATCTACTAAATCCAATATCAGGCCGCCCGCAAAATACTTTTTAGTAGGGGATACTCACGGTTCTTTTTCTGACGTTGTCAAATTGATTAAACACAGTGTAGCTGAGATTGAAAAGGGATTTAACGAAGGGTATGATGTGAAAGTTGTTTTCATAGGAGATATTGTTGATAGGGGAAAGTGGGATCTTCACAATCTGTTATATATCATGGCCTTCAATTTAAAATTCAAAAAAAATGTCCTTATTCTCCGTGGGAACCATGAAGAGATGTCAATTTCTGCTAATTATGGATTTGGACGAAGAGTCATGGAGCACTTTTCCGAAATATTATTTGCATCTTTCTGCCACCTTTTTAAAGATCTACCACTGATTTCTATAAGCCATTGTGATAACGGAAGTTTTCTCTGCCTTCATGGTGGAATACCAATATTAATTAATCCAGAAAGCGGAGAATATGAGGTTCCTCTTTTGAATACTTATCCTTTTAACAACCGACAAGTTTGGATTGATGAAATGGATCCTATATCCCAACAAATTCTCTGGAATGATCCAATTCTTAATTACTCTCCCGAATCGTCGGAAAAGTTTTATGATAGTCGAAGAGGGATCGGGTATACATTCGGGGAAGAGGTTTTTCGAAGTTTTTGCATGAAAAACCATGTTGATTTTGTTTTTCGTGGGCATCAAGTTTTCTCAGAAGGATTTCATAAAGACTTCGACGATCGTTTAGTGACCATTTTTTCTGCATCTGACTATGTCAAGAAGAAAATTGATGCACGATTTGTAGAGCTTGACTCCACAAATATCGAAAATTACACCATTCGACGGATTGGAGATCTTTCCGGATAACTTTTTTTGGGTTCCTATCATAACGAAAAACTCAATTATTTGGAAAAACCTTATTACTTGATGAATTATACTTACGAAATTCGAGATTTTGATGCCGGTGGGAGAATTGGACGGTTTAAAATTGGGGATAAAATTCTGGAGACACCCAATCTATTTCCTGTTGTAAGCCCATTTAACAATTTAATCCCCCCAAAACGTATCTACGAACATTTTGGAGCCCAAAGTATTTTTACGAATGCATATATTTTATACAAAAATCGGGAAAAAAATCCCGAAATCATTCAAAAGGGACTCCATTCTCATCTCGATTTTCCAGGAATCATCGCCACAGATTCTGGTGGCTTTCAAGATTATATGTATGCTGGTGAAATAAAAACCCTCCCTGAAGAAATTGAGCCATTTCAAGAGCAGATTGGATCGGATTGCCCTGTTATATTAGATATCCCTGTTCAAACTACGGATGATCATACTGTTGCACTTGATAAAGTAAATATCACTTTGAAACGAGCAAAGGAAAATATTCAGAGGCGACAACGGGAAGATACCGCATGGTTTGGGCCTATTCATGGATCAATTTATCCCGACTTGTTAAAAAAAAGCGCATTGGCAATGTCTGAAATGGAATTTGGAATCTATGCCATTGGGGGAGTCGTAAAAACTTTTATC
>JABCSI010000075.1 GCA_018238965.1 Promethearchaeota archaeon | reverse complement strand
ACATATCAATTTTAGTCAAAATAGCCCTTATAATGACCACTTCAGTTATGAGGGATGGAATGAACATTACAATCTTGTCAAGTTAAATCTTCATAATACTGAAGTAAAGAAACATCTGTTTGGAGCGGTAAAGATGTGGATTGAAGAATTTGGGATTGATGGCATTAGACTTGATGCTTGCAATGCACTCGATCTCAATTTTCTCAAAGAGTTATCAGACTTTGTAAAGAAAATTAAGCCCGATCTTTGGTTAATGGGAGAAATTATCCACGGTGACTATCGAACTTGGGCAAATTCGAACATACTTGATTCGGTTACCAATTATGAATGTTACAAAGGATTATGGTCCAGCTTGAATGATGTGAATCTATTTGAAATCGATTATTCCTTAAATCGACAGTTCGGTCGAAATGGTCTATATAAAAACCTTGTATTATACAATTTCGCGGATAATCATGATGTAAACCGAGTTGCGAGCAGTTTAATTAAAAAAGAGCAACTCCATCCTCTTTACCTCATGCTATACACCATACCAGGGATACCTTCAGTCTACTATGGGAGTGAATGGGGAATTCAAGGGGAAAAACGCAATAATAGTGACCGTCCTCTACGACCCTCAATAGATCTCTATCAAATTGAACGGAATTCACCTCATGCAAGCATTCTCGAGACAATCACTCGATTATCCAAAATTCGAATGGAATTAAAATCCCTCAGATATGGAGATTATACAACCCTACATCTCAATTCGCAGCAATTAATATTTAGTAGAATATTTGAGGGAGAACAAACAGTAATTGCACTGAACACCGATGAAAAGGAAGTTGAAATCACTTTGCAAGCAGAATTGAAGGGATATGATATTTTGAATAATGAAGAAATTGATACTGCAGGTGCTAAAACGTTAAAAATGTACCCGAATTGGGGAAGAATCATAAAATTTTATGAAAATTAATAGTCTGATGGACTCTTTGATGGTATAAAATGTCTGTAAAATGCCAGAAAAAGCAAAAAATGGCAGGAAAAACGGACTTTCCTTAGAGAATTACTCGTTGATGATTTTTCTCCAAAAATTAAGATTATTTTCGCGGCTTTTTCCATCGTTTTTTGGCTTTGTTGAAATTTATCGCAAGCATCCAAAATGGAGGGTAAAAAGAATCGACTGCCAGGGCAAAGCGCAGACATTCTTTTGCCGATTCGAATTCCCCTAACGATATTTCAATCATAATTAAGAGAATCCAAGCAGTGGGGGCAAATGGATCCTGTTTTAGAATACGGTGCAAGATTTCCTTGAATTCTAATAAGCGATCTAACTTAAGTTTAAAGGTTGGCTTGCTATAATCAAATTGTGCTATGAGGTCCTCTAAGTCTTCCATGTCCGGCTGGATTTTTAGCACATCGGGAAAGTTTTCGACCATCTCAGCTCGCACATTCTCCAAGGCAGACCGGGCAACATCTAAAAAGATTCGGTCGTCCGAGCCTATACCGAATAAAGTTTTAGCAAAATCACTTTTGATAGGCGTGTGCACGAGCCAAGAATTTAAGATCAGGCGAGCACCTTTCTCTGCTGGAAATTTAGCGAGATCCTTGAAATTATTCGATTTCCATTTCTTTTCAATATCGGCATAAGTATGTTGCACAATGGACAGATTTTCTTTTAGGTCAAAACCGCTAAAGCGTAAATTTAAGTCCATATGCTCTTTCGGTTTTTGATTGAATAATACCGCCCCCATATTTATAAATCCTGTCATTAAATCAAAGATTTGGGCAAAAAATATGGTGGTAATTTCTCCGTTCATCGATGCAATAAATAAATTTGGACTATAATAATTGGGTAGACCATATCGTTGATAAACCAAATTATTGAACATATCTGTTTGGGAATTTTTTTCCATGAGTATCTCCTTTTTTGACTTTTGAATAGTACGATTTTTCTTTTTCGAATATAAAAAATTTTCCCTATGCTAACGAGAAGGAATTGATCTTTATAAAACCAGAATTTTAAGGGAGAAAACGCACCGCCAAATCCTCTATAATCTCCTCCAAACACCCATGAAACAGATTACCATCCTCAATTTCTCCGATGGATTGATTGTAGATTACCCCCCTTAGGGCGTTGTAGGTGCGGCGGAGGATAAACATAAATGCGGCTTTTTTCCGATTGCAAGCAACCAATTGGGGGAGTCCAGGGAGAAGAAACCGATCCACGATAGCCTTGACCTTGAACCATGTGATGTAATCGAAATTGGTCGTGGAAAGGAGCGTAAAGAAGCAGAAAAAAGTAAAAAGGAGCCGAAAATAGCAAAGCAAAAAAATGAGGGAAGATAAGGTAAAACCCTAATGTAGATTATTCGTTAATGATTTCAAAGACCATTTTATCGATAATAGGTTTCTTGGTCTCGCGCTTATCGAAATACCATCCCAAAACATTGTCGGGCGTTATGACAATCATGACCCCCGTCGATAGATAGTTTAGAATCTGTAAATCCATGTCATGTAATTCCTCTTTGCTGTCGGGATGTGTGTGAAATTGCCAGACGATATCGATGTTATCTTCATCCTTGAGCTTCCGCATTTGATAAAGTTTCCTTTTCTTCATACGCATCCAAGACTTTGGCTTTTCATGGGATTTGGCGGGATCTTTCGTGACTTCGTAGCCTTTTACTATCCCGAAGTTCTCTTTGCGGTCGGCGTAGATCCAACCCGCAACAATCTTGTCGTCATCTGCGTGACCTTGCTTCGAAAGTTCGATCAGTTCGTTAAAGATCGGTTCTGGGATCAAATATCTGAAATCGATGCTCATTGTGGTCTACCAAGATTATCAATGCGGGGCCAAAAATAATTTTTACCTTTTTGACTTATTGTCATACAACATGGGATCCGAACCCCCTTCACCCTCACCTTCACCAGAACCATCATCACCCAAATCACCCTCGCACGGCCAATCAACACCTTCCCCTCCACTTGATCCATCATCACTCAATTTACCCTCATCAGAATCATCCAACACCATTTCATCTTCCCAAATCTGGGCCCAAACACCGACTGAATTGAGTACTCGGCTACAGACGGATCTCAACCGCGGTTTGGACGAAGACATAGCACAAAAACGCCTCCTTGATCACGGAATAAATGAGTTGCCCGCCCGTCCACCCAATTTTCTGAAAATTTATCTGGCCCCTTTGTTCAATTGGTTGATCGTGATTTACTTGGGAGCGGCCATGGTCATGTTTATATTCGGTCTAATTACCGGAGAGGGGAATATGACCATGATTATAATAACATTGGGCGTGGTGGGGCTCAATGCTGTCGTGGCAATTATTCAACAGGCTCGGGTGACGAAAAAGTTGCGTGCATTGCGGGAGCTCGCCGCCCCAACTACCCGTGTGATACGAGGGGGCCATCAACAGGAAATATTAACCAAGAATGTGGTGGTGGGGGATCTCCTGGTGCTGGAAACCGGTGATCGAATTCCTGCCGATGCCCGTATCATCAAAGCCAGTATTCTTCAAGTTAATGAAGCTTCACTCACGGGGGAAAGTGAACCTGTTCGAAAAATTGCACAGGAACTTGAGAATCGACCTTTACATCTCCAGAATCAAGAAAATATTCTCTTTTTGGGCACCTATATAACGATGGGTCGAGGAACTGCGGTTGTTTATGCGACAGGTGCCCGAACAGAAATCGGTAAGATCTCACTGGGGCTGGAGCAGAGCCAGGACAAAGAAATCCCCATCCAACAGAAGCTCAATAATATCGGTAAATGGTTCGGAGTGGGCATCATGGTGGCGTGGTTGGTGACCTTGGCTATTGTGGATTTCCCCTTCGACCGAATTGAAATCATCGAAAGTCTTAACTCGGCAATGGATATGATGCCGATAAATATCCCCCTCCTTACGACCATTGTGATGCTGACGGGCACCTTGACTATGGCAGAACATGGAGTTATCGTTCGAAATTTGACTTCGGTCGACAGCTTGGGGCGAGTTAGTGTTGTATGCACCGATAAGACGGGAACTCTAACAAAGAGTCAGATGTGTGTGCAGCATATTTGGGTTCGGGGCTCCCATTTCACGGTTACCGGTACTGGGTATTCGCCCCAGGGAGATATTTATTTAGCCGATAATCCCAATTCCCCCGTACTGGTGGATCGGGTTGAACAAATGGATCAACTGGATCAACTGGAAAAACTGGAAAAATATCCCCATCTGCATTTACTATTGACCAATTGCCACCTGAATAATACGGCCCAGGTGGTTAAACACGAATTCGAGGTGGGATCCCGGGTACTATCGGATTGGAAAGTCATTGGGAATCCGACAGAAGGGGCTTTACGATCCCTCGTCAAGAAACTTAGCAACCATCAACCTGGATTTGAGGAACAGTTTAAGGATTATACCCTTCTCCATGAATTTCCTTTTGATTCAAGCGTGAAACGGATGACCCAGTTATATCGTACCCCCGATAATCATTATATGGTACTAACCAAGGGTGCCAGTGAGGTGCTCATCAGCGCCTGTACACATTTATTGGCCGAAGAAAATACTTCCGTCGAGTTAGCCGATGAAATGCGCATGATTATCATGAATTCCATTAATGGATATGCCGTGCAAGGGTATCGCATTCTGAGTTTTGCCTATAAACTGCTGGATAATCTTCCGTCCGAACTCAGCCAAGTTCGAACACAAGATCAAATACAAGTTCAAACACAAGTTCAAACACATGGGGTGCCTGATTCCCATGAGATACGCGATATTGTAGAAGCAAATTTGACCTATGTTGGATTCGTCGCTATTATGGATCCCCCGCGGGAAGGAGTCTCTCAAGCTATCACCCTGTGCCATCAAGCAGGGGTCGATGTTGTTATGATTACAGGGGACAGTTTACCAACTGCCAAGGCTATTGCGGAACAAATTGGAATAACTACGGCTGAAACAAAGAATATTTGCGAGGGACATAATTTGGAAGAATTGGCCGAATGTGGTGATATTCGAGATGTTAAGGTGTTTGCTCGCGTATCCCCAACCCATAAACAAACCATAATTGACACTTATCATAAAAACGGGAAAATCGTAGCCATGACCGGAGACGGGGTGAACGATGCCTTGGCATTGAATGATGCCGATGTCGGGATTGCCATGGGGATTCAAGGCACCGATGTAGCTAAGGAAGCGGCAGATATGATAATTTCCGATGATAGTTTTCTATCGATCGTGGAGGGAATTAAGCGGGGGCGCGGAATCTTTGCCAATATCCGGTCAGTGGTCTTCTTTTTTGTATGTATTAACGTGTTTGAGGGATTGGTCCAATTTTTGCTGGCGATCATCCTCGACAAACCCTATTTTCTGGACGATGCCTACTATTTCCAATGGATCTTTCTATCGCTAACCGTCCATATGTTTCCTGGATTAATGTTAACTTTTGACAAAATTTCCCCTGATGTTATGAAAGAACATCCTCGTGATAGCCAAGAAATCATCTCCAAACCTATTTTGGGGCTGATGCTACTTTACGGTTTGTTTCTTGCAGGTGCAATGGTTGTTATCTATTTTCTAGTACAATCTGGATTGTATGCCAACGAAAATAATACGGACTTTGGGCGTTGGAATTCCTTTTATCTGTTCACACAGGAAACCTTGCATTTGTGGGAGGGACTCGAGTTTCGGACTGCAAAAACCCTTACAATGTTAATGACCACTTTGTTCCTCTGTGAGACCGCCTTGGCATTGCAAATTCGGCGCCCGAATAAATCCCTGTGGAAAAGTTTGATGGAAGATAGATCCCCCTTGATATATATGGTTGTTGGTGGATTATTTGGCATATATCTGGCGATATTGTATATTCCTGGGTTGCAACTCTGGTTGACTCAGCAAGGGATCGCCTTTAATTTTGTGCGTCTGAATTTCGCAGATTGGAGTTTGTGCTTTGGAATTGCATTGGGGGTCTGCATTTTACCCTTTGAAGGCGTGAAAGCGTTTTGTCGGAGCAAAAACATTCGATTTTGAAGCATTTTATTCTTTTTTCTGAAAAATTGCGACCGCAGTTTTGATTTCCTGCACTGTGAAATACCCAGCGGCAACCAGTTGATTAGCACTGGTGGTGAGATTGAAATGATCGACTGCCAAAATCAAATTTCCCTTGGGGGTGAGAACACGGTAGAATTCTTGCAAGAAGTCTTGCAAAGGATGTAAATGATGCATCACATCGATAAGAAGCACCTTATCTACCGAGCTATCCGGAAGAGGAAGCGAGCGGTCGGTAGTGATGGTCGTAATATTCGAGAGATGGGCTTTATCCGCACCTCGTTGAATATATCGAGTAGCCAGCGGATGAATGTCGGCCGCATAAATTTTTCCAGTGGGACCAACCAAAGCAGCAGATGGAATGCTATAACTGCCAGTACCCGCGCCATAATCCACAACATGATCTCCTGGTTTGAGGTCGGCTTGGATGAGAACAGGCTGAATTTTGGCAGGAGTGCGCGAAAATTTGAAAAAAAAGGCCATCATATAAAAATGCCAATTGCGTATAAGTGACATTGGTAATCAGATAAATTGACGAGTGTGGATATAAAAGCCTTTGGAAGGTTAATCTCCTTAATACCATAACCAGATATTTTTATATGGTAAATTAATTAGGAAATTGTAATGACTTTTCACCTTGAAACACTTAACTTACTCCTTTTTGTATTGAATATCGTGTGTTTTTATTTTCTCCTGTTTGGAATGGTAATCTCAGTTTTTGGGCATAAAAAACGAATCTGGCCACCACCAAATAAGAAATCCTGGCAATTTTTCTTAACGTGGATTCTTTTTTATTGTATATTTCTTATTAATTTCATCTTCATTTTTACAGATTGGAATAGTTGGATTTTTATCAATCCAATTCGCTTCTTAATCGCAATTCCGATGATCCTATTAGGGAGTCTGTTGTTCATTTGGAGTTTTACAATATTTGGAGCTAAAAACACCTCAGGAATAAAAGATCGGTTTGTAACAAATGGACCTTATCGCTTTACAAGAAACCCCCAGTATTTAGGAGATATTACTATATTTTTTGGTATTTTTTTCCTTACGAATTCAGTATATTTGTTAATATCAAGTATTTTGCTTACATTATTATTCCTAATTACTCCTTGGGCAGAGGAAGTTTGGTTAGAAGAGCAATATGGAGAAGTGTATATGAAGTACAAAGATTCCACGCCGAGGTTCCTATAAAAGTAATATTGAAACCGAAAGTAGAAGTTTCCCAAGAGATTTTAGCGGAGGGTCGGTTCAAAGAGGGGAATTATCCGGTTTTTCTTCAGATACCACGTATCAATCTCCAATTCTTGTTCTTGATCTAGAAAAGCTTGAATTTTTGAGTGAATGCATCTTTGGGGGATGGAAATTCGCTTCTGAAATTGGGGGAATTCAACCACTGCCCGGTTTTTCTGAATCTCGCGAATAATCCCCGCTAATCTGGTATGGTCATTTCCGTACGGCATCATGATTGGTTAACACACCTAAATGGTTCTTACAATAACCTATGTTTGTTTGTCGCGCTTCTTAAATCCGATTATTATGTGATAATTAATTTCATAAATCACAGATATTCGCTAAAATGTAACTGATCTTCCGAGGATTTAAAGATTTTCCATAATACGACAATATTCGACCTAATTTGAATTTTTATAGGGGAAATCTTAGTTAAAACTTATTAAATGAAACTTTTCTCACTCTACGCTTACTTTACGTAAAAAAAAGCTTTTAATGGATCGTGGAGTTAAATTCCTCACTACCACAAATAAGGTAATAACATGAAACCTAATCACTATCTCATTCAATTTGAGCCAGATTTGGACCAATTTGTATTCCATGGGTCCGCCCGAATCGATCTCACCAGTGAAGCTTCCACTTCGGAAATAATTTTGAACGCAAAGGAACTTACAATCCATTCATGCAAGATTCACACCCCTGAGGTTGACTTAGATTGCACCTTCGATTTGCATGCAGATCAGGAAGAACTCCACATACATATGCCCCAATCCCTTTCAGGTGAAATGTCGTTGCATATCGAATTCGATGGCATTCATAATGATAATCTTTATGGCTTCTACAAGAGTAGAATGACGTACGATGGCAAAGTTAATTACATGGTCACAACACAATTCGAAGAACGGGATGCCCGTGCCGCATTTCCCTGCTTTGATGAACCTGCCCTTAAGGCAACCTTTGATATCGAATTTGTCATTGACATTGATCTGACTGGAGTAGCCAACACCGCCATTCTTGATGAAACTCCCCTGACCACCGGGAAAAAATTGGTGAAATTCGATCGCACCCCCAAAATGTCCACCTATTTACTGTATTTTGGGGTTGGAAAATTCGAAATTATAGAGGACACTACCAAATCACCAACCCTGCGCATGATTACAGCCCCTGGAAAATCCCAATATGGAAAATTCGCGTTGAATATTGCACGAAAATCTTTTGATTACGGGGAAGAGTTCTTCCAAGCTCCATACCCCTTATCTAAATGTGATTTCATTGTTGTGGAAGATTTTGCTGCGGGTGCCATGGAAAACTACGGAGCGATTACATTTCGGGAAAACCTCTTACTCGTCCATCCGGGAAAGACCTCAAAACCCCAATTAGTCCGAATTGCGCAAGTTGTCGCCCATGAAATTGCCCACATGTGGTTTGGTGATTTAGTTTCACCAGCTACTTGGAAATACCTATGGCTCAATGAATCTTTCGCCACCTACTTTACATATGCCATTCCAGATCATTACATCCCAGAATGGCTTTCTTGGGAAGATTTACTGGGAGGCCGAGGATTGGCTGGATTAAGACGCGATTCTCTTATATCGACAGTACCAGTTGAATTACCGGGTGACAAGGAAATTTCAATTGATGCATCCAGTGCCCCAATTATTTATGCAAAAGGCGCACTTGTAATGCGGGTTTTAGCAGGATATCTGGGAGAAGAGAAATTTTTCAAAGGCATTCGCCATTTTCTTAACAAACATGCCTTTGGTGCGGCAACCAGCGATGATTGTTGGGCAGCATTTGAGGAAGCCTCCGGTGATCCCATTATTGAGTTTGCCCATTCATGGGTAAATCAACTAGGCTACCCCTTCATCAAGGTCACCCAAACGGGAGATAGTGTGCTATTAGAACAGCACCGATTTACCCTTTTGCCCCATGAGAGTGACACCCTCTGGTTTATTCCCGTGAAGATTCGCATCTTTAAAGAGGATGGATCCGAGGAAATCATGGATATGATTCTAAAGGATAGGTCTATGGAATTTACATTGTCTGCTGGAACCAGTACATTCAAAGTAAATGCCGATCAATTGGGCTTTTACCGGGTAGAATATTCTCTGGATCACCTCTACAGGCTGGGTGAATTGGCAAAATCTCACCAATTGAATTCCCTCGATAGATTTGGATTACAGAGTGATTATTTCAATTTCATGCAGAAGGGGTCATATTCTTTGCCTGATTATTTAGCCTTTTTACAGAATTATTATGCAGATGAGGATTCTCCCTTATGTTTGACCGATATCAGCACCAATTTGCTCCGACTCGAACTTGTGGCCACAACTCAAAGAGATTCGATAAAAACCGCTGGACGAACAATTGCTGAACATGCTCTCGAGAAAATGGGGTATATCCCGGCAGAAGATGATATTGGAATGGTCTCAGAAACCCGTAGCATCCTTTTATGGATGGGTGGTCATTTCCAATCCGAAAAAATTATCTCATTCGCCACCGAGTATTTTCAAAAATTGCGAGCAGGGGAGATGATTCCTGCCGATATTTTCAAGAGTGTGGTCAAAATCGGAGCGGAGCAATATCCCGATTCTTGGGATTATGTGGAATCGCAGGTTACGGATCCTAGTGTGCCCGAATCCGTGAAGCAACATTGGTTAGCCGCTTTAGCTTGTTTCACTGATCGGTCTTTGTTGGAGAAATCCCTTGAATTGAATCTGACCAAAATCGCTAAATTGAATCGAGCATCCATAATTGCTTTGATTGCCCTAAATCCTGTTTCCCAAAGCTGGTATTGGGATTATTATCAGTCAAAATTCCAAACATTCCAAAAAGAAATGCCAAAGTCTGTTCTTGGAAACACCTTGGCAATGGTTCCTTCATTGAGTGCAATCGAGAATAAGGATTCTGTGATAGAGTTTCTCACCAAAATTGGGGAAATGATGCCTCCTGCAAAAGGATTGATTGATATGGGTAAAGAATTGGGTGAAATCTATCATAGATTACATCTGCAAACCCAAAATTAAATTTTTCAAAATAAAGATATTCAAATTCAACTTTTTTTTAATTCTCTATATATTTTTTACTTAACCTAATCAGATTTTTCCTAGAAGTATTAGTTAAAAGAGAAAAGAGTGGGAACAGAGTGGATCGAACACCCGACATCCTGCGATCTTATTTCTATTTTACTTCAAATAAGTAAAATGTATGAAATTGTAAGGCAGGCATAATAACCGCTATATTATGCTCCCGAGAATGTACGATCTTTAAAAATCATACTTGCATTAAATTTTTTTCGATTTTTAATGGGAGAAATCTAATCCGAAAGATGCGGGGATGATAGGAGACTGGCAGATTGGATCTTTAATGCATCAGACGATGCGGGTATATAAGTGATGAGTTGATGAGCCCATGGGAGGAGATAGCGTTGATATTGCAGAATTAAACCATCAAAGAAGATCATGAGAGCGGTTTTTCTGGAATTGTAGGGAATATTGGCACAAATGGCATTAATACGGGAAAAGGCACGATTGATCCGAAACATTTCTGCCTGTTGAAGATCATATTTCCGCGTAAGAAACGCTGTCTGCTTTCGCAAACTCAGATTATCAGGTTCTAAGGGAAATGAGATAAAATTAACTACCTGAAAATTGGTAAGTGCCGGAATTATGTCCTCTACAGAAAAAGTTGCAAGATTCACTAGTACAATGGGCACAGAAGAATTTCGGACAATTTCACTTTTCCACTCTTTGGATATCGTAGTTTCATGATTTATTACCTGAAGATCATCGGAATTGTGTGCTATAATGACGTCCCGCCCCAAATCTTGTAGACGGGCCTCAATATCTTGGTTGAGGATGGCTTCGAAAAGGTTTGTAGAGCCGATACAGACTAAGGTTGGGTAAGGAATCACATGGGCATGATGGACGATTTTGGCGGCATACTTGGATGCGGTTAAACCCAAATCGGTGTTTTTGTTAGGAGATACTCCCGCATCCCCCCATAATGCAATTTTATCAACGAGGGAATCAGAGGGTAGAGATCGGATAATGAACCCTCGCTGTATATTTCCCAATCCGAGCATTGATAAATAGAAACGGACATCCATTGCCGACGACATAGATATACTGGCAAAATTGTGCCGAAATAATGCATCTGTATAAAATCGCGGGTCAAATAAGCGAGCCCCAATGAACGTTGTTTGGGATCCGAACCGAATTGTAAATCCGTATGGAATTTTGGCATTTTCCTGGATACGAAAGGTTAGAAAGAAGAGATTGAAAATATCTACCAGAGTTTGGTGTAATGTTTGATGGGATAGTAGGATAGAAGAATGAAGCAAGTGTGATATATGGGTGAAGAATGTGGATTGGAGAAGTTCCATGCTGCAATGATGTAGATTGCACATATAATGTAGGAATTCATGCACACGTAATTCCACCTCTTCATGATACTTGGAGGAAGAAGCCTGGAGTTCCGCCAGAAAGCGTAGAAAATGAGTGAGAAATTTCTTCAAAAACACATTCGATCCTTTTGCAAGATTCGATTTATTGCTAATTTCTCCCGCTAAATGGCTGTGTAATTCCCGGAGTTCATCCAAAGTGAAGTGAAAGGAAAATGTGCTTTGGACGAAATCGGACATTTGGTGGCAATCATCATAGACTACAATGGATTGTTCCACATCGATTAAAGATTTAAATATACTCGGTTGAAGGGGGTGGAAAGCAAACACATCCTCATAAGAGCACACAATCACTGATGCCGCACTGGAAATGGCGCTCAATAATTCAATAGGATCGAGATGCTTTGTCTGAGATAATTCTGGAATCATGTCTCCCGTAATCACTGGAAATTTGCGGATCAAAGTTTGAATCATGGAGGAAATTGGCAGAGATGCAGAGGATTCTTGAACGGGAGGTTTGGCATTTCCAGGGGAATGTTTATTGCGAAAAACGGGATTTTTACCGAATTGACTCAAATCCAAGGTTAAAAACGGTTGGTATTGGTGTGATTCCTCCATTGAATGTATATATGTACGGATGTGGGGCAAAATATTCCCCATTTGCTTCGGATCCTTGAGAATTATGACTATTTGCTTATGGAATTCCGAGACTAGGGGAAGAGCAGCTTCCAATGCAAGAAAAAACCGCGCATGGTGTGGTGGTGAATAGAATATAACATTTTTCCGAGTCCGTATGTCTTCTGTCAAATTTAAGATAGTTTCTTGTTCAGAATCGGGAATAGAAGGAGAAAAAATTCCGGATATATGGGATTTTGTTTCGGAAAATCCTGTGATCAGATCATCCACTCGGTTTGCCATAATATTAAGAAGATAACATAAATTTAGTCAAAAAAAGAGCCCCACCATGATGATTTATTTAATTGGAATTTTGGTTGGGGTTTTATACCTTGATGTAGGAATTGATTTCCATTCCGCCGAAAGATCGATTTATTTCTCTTATTTCTCAACTACAAATTTTTTCCAATATTTTTGAGCCCTGGCCGGTTTGAAAATGGACATACGGCAATGTGGGATAAACTGGCCAATATGCGCGATGATTCCTGCTGCCGTCGTACCGGGTTTACAAATTACTGCAGTTTCCAACGGACCTATCCGATCGATTTGCAGTATATCCACTGTGTGCCCACGTTTTGCGATGGTCTTTTTAACCATTTGGCGGGAAACTCCCGTTGTAAATATTATCTCATATCTTTCATGAACCTTCATATGTAGAAATTCCAAAAAGCGTTCAGAGAATTCTCCTTCAAGTTTAGGTTTCCCTTTTTTCTCATATGTAATTTTGGTTATTATGATCTCAACTGGCAAATGGTCGATAAATCCGTACAATTCAATTATTTCAGGTGTGGATTTTTTTTCCCCGTTGGCCAATTGCTGTCTTAACTTGAATAGGGGAATTAAGACTTCTCTACTGGGACCCTCAACCCCTACATCTAAAAAGAGACCAAATCCCACCTTTCCAACTGAGGTGAGTTGACCCACAACGGGTTTGTTTTTTGGGATATTATTTGCATTCATGATTTCTCCAGTCAATTCTTTGAAAATACTGGCCACGAATTTCAGTTCATCGGCATTGTTGCCCTTTAATTGAATTGATATGCGATCATCAATTCGGAATTCAATTTTCTTTATTTGCACCTCAATATCTTCCGGGATCCGTTCTTCTAGTACTCGCTGGAAGGTTGTGAGAAACTGAGTGCGTTCCCGCGCGGTTTTAGCTTGCGTCAATGCATAATATTGATATGCGGAAACATATGCGAGCGTTTTTTGTGACATTTTCTTTTTCACTGTTAAATTTGATTCAAATCTATCATAAACATTTTGAGAAATCTGGGTTTTCAGCAACAGAAGGACTGGAATCCCACATGAAGGGATATTTTCCCCACCTCAAAACTTAAATGATTAGGTAAAACTATGTATTCTGACTAAAAATTTTTTGGATTTCCCACATGGGGAGGAATTTTATGGATTATCAAACGCTAAAGCCCGAATTTACATCCTTTCAAGAAGAATATCCC
>JABCSI010000324.1 GCA_018238965.1 Promethearchaeota archaeon | reverse complement strand
AATTGGACCGGCCTGGAGTCAAAAGGAGACTATATTGTAGATCGCCAGGGAAACAAGTACCTGGTTCATCTTGTAAACAATCACCCCAATCACTAACAATATCCTCACCACATTCAATTCCTGTAGGATCAAATACACAAACTTCAAACTCTTCATAAACCATATTCTCACAATCACCTGTGACGTTACAAATCCATCCCGAGACATTTCTTGTTCTTTCTCCTTCAGTTGAACAAACATCAACACCGGATTGGTAACAAGCACTCCATGGATCGTAAGTTACAGCACCACATTCAATACCCTCACTATCAAAAACACAACTTTGTTGTTCTTGATAATCAGATTCACAACACCAGATTTCATCAATATATTGAAAAAATCGATGAACCCAATGATTCTGATTTAAACAATATCCGAAACCCTCTGCTGCAGTTCCATTAGCGGCATTACGAACAGGGGAGATTCCAATTGAAAACAAAAAAGTTGGAATAATTTTAAGTGGTGGAAACATCGATCTCAAGGATTTTTTCACGGTTCTTTCCCAAAATATTGAAGAATGAGAGAAGAAGCACAATGAGAGTAGGTTACGTTCAATTCAATCCAGTTTTTGGTGCCAGACAAATCAATTTCAAAAAAGTCCAAAAATTGCTAAAGAATGTTCAGGCCGATTTGCTGGTTTTGCCCGAACTCTTTGCTACGGGATACACTTTCACTTCCAAACAAGAATCTCACGATTTGGCAGAAGAAACTGGAGAAGAAACAACAATTTTTCTTCAAAATTTGGCAAAAGACACGGGTGCGGTGATTGTAGCAGGATTACCGCTAAAAAAGCAAGATAAGGTATATAATGCGGCAATAATCGTGAATGACCACGAAGTTATTGGAATGTATGAAAAAATTCATTTATTCAATAAGGAGAAACTGTGGTTTTCACCCGGAGATGAGGGGTTCAAAGTATTCGATATCAGACCTTGGAAGCTAGGTGTGATGATTTGTTGGGACTGGATTTTTCCCGAGTCCAGTCGAACCTTGGCGCTAATGGGAGCGGATTTGATTGCCCATCCAACGAATTTGGTTCTCCCATATTGTCAAAAAGCCATGACCACCCGGTGTATAGAGAATCATATTTTTGCCATCACTGCAAATCGGTACGGGAGCGAAGCGCGAGGGGATGATAAATTTGAATTCGGAGGGCAATCCCAAATAACCAACCCATGGGGAGAAGTTCTTTCTTCAGGTCCGAAAACCGGTGATTCGGTCGATGTGATAGAAATAGATCCAGCTCTTTCACGGGATAAAAAACTGACTCCTTTA
Organism: Promethearchaeota archaeon; assembly: GCA_018238965.1. Lineage (GTDB taxonomy): Archaea > Asgardarchaeota > Lokiarchaeia > Sigyniarchaeales > Promethearchaeaceae > Harpocratesius. The sequence continues at coordinate 2,932 of JABCSI010000324.1, read as the reverse complement.
AATGATCTACTCACCGATAGACGGGAAAAATATTACCGTATTTCATAAATACTACACTGTGGTGGATTAACAATGGAAACATTAAATATTGAAACACTTTCTGATCAAATTCGTTTTTACACATCCAGATTCAGCTTTGTTATTGCAAAACAAGACCGAGGGTTATTCTTTTCCCATAGTAACGGGGAACTTAGTCTTAATTCCTGCACGAGTGCAGTATTAATTAATATAGGGAATAAAATTATCCCCTGCACCCCAGTTCTCCCCGAAAAACAAGATATTTCATTCTTTTTAGAGGATTTCAATGACCAATTTGGTTCAGGCAAAAAAATTAAATTAAAATGCCTTTTTCGCGTCCTATCCAGAAAAAACAATCCAATTATTCCGGATATTCCTGCCACGTGGATCTTTCACTTCTATTTGGAACATAGGACCGAAATCAACCTTATCTCTAATCCTTCCTTCCTCAGTGTTCAAATTATTCTTGATTTCATACCTACAGATATCGAAAATTTTCAACTTTTTGGGTATGCACCCTTGTATTGTAAAAATCATGGGGTTTTGCGCCTTAAAACGCCGTACTCTAAACAGATTGCAGAAAATATTACATTTTATTCAAACGGTTGGCAATCATGGTCAAATAGTTATCTTTTGACCTATTTCGATAAATGGCCATCTTCTCCTGTGAAAATGGGCCGAATTAACATGGAAAATCAAAATCAAGAACTTTCAGGTCGCTATCAAAGTGAATGGCACACCGCTATCTCTGAAGTAACAACAGAAGCCTCCTTGGTTCTAGGTTTTGTGACCTTGAAAGATCAATTTTCCAGAATTTTGATGAACCGTTTAGAAGAAAGAGATCAAATTTCATGGCTATGTGCCTATTCCCAAACAGATTCAATCCCAATGAAAAAATTGAATAAAGGTTTACGGAAGTCAGAAATGTTGATGATTTCACTTGTTTCTAAGCCTGAAGCCTATGAAGTTCTCACAGATATTTGCCGTTTTGGAGGAATTCTTGCCAAGAAAACCCCTTCGCCAGAGAAAATCCTAACCGGATGGTGTTCCTGGTACTATTATTATACGAAGGTATGCGAGAATGATATAATTTCCAATTTGGAATTCTTCAAAAATCACCCCGATCTTCCATTGGATCTTGTCCAATTGGATGATGGTTATCAAACTGCAATTGGGGATTGGGGAACCTCTACAGAGAAATTCAATAGCAAGTTTCCCCATGGATTGAAATGGTTGGTAGATAAAATCCACATTGCAAAATTCCTGGCGGGAATATGGGTAGCGCCCTTTTTCATAACTAGAAAATCGGAGTCTTTTGCCCAACATTCTGAATGGATCTTGAACAATGATAAGGGACAAAATATTATTGAAACAATAGATACTTTCACATATGATCATGTAGGACGGCTAATTTCACAAACAAACAATATTAGTAACACGGTATCTAGAAGACTTGTAAAAAATAATTATGATGTTAATTCATCTACCGAAAATCCGTCAATGTCAACCTGGCGAAGGAGTATGGTTTACAATGTTAAGCCTTATCGAGGGGCGTTGTACATTCAGGATAAATTAGAATACGAAGGATTTATCGCCAATGCCGGAATCCGCGCGGAAATTTCTTCCGCAAACTCTGATATTTATGCTCTTGAAATATATGACGATTACTTTTCTCAGGCCCTTTGATTTGGGTAAGTTTTTTCCCTGTTTTAACTCAGCTTTTCTTTTATCTCTAAAATCGTTTATTTTTTGTTGTGCTTCCTCACTTATATCTCCAACATTATCGCGGCCATTCCAGACAATCTCGTATGATTCTGAAAGTGATTCCACTAAGTCGTTAAGTTTGTCATCTTGTAATAAAGAAACTAAAGCTCGTCCACTTATTTCGCTGGGGATTGTGAATATGTATTCACGTCCACAGGCTTCTGTTTTATTACCATCTTCGATGTGTTTTTGTACGCTAATTGTTTTGTTTTCAGGATCAAGTAAGAGTATCGATGATTGAGGTCGACCATCACGATCGTCTTCTTGATAAACGGGCATATTCTGATTTCCAAGTTCATTGAAATTATTCAGATATGTCCAATCATGATTGGGGCTGATGTTCGGCAAAAATTCTAAAAACGACAAATCGAGATCAGTACTCATCTCGTTATCTTTAATATTAAAGTATTTATTTAATATGTTTTCGCACACTGATTGGTCTAATGGTTTATGACGATTATATAACCAGTGCGACATGCGTTCAGCTGCATCGGTAGGATAGGGGATCTGTTTTGGTAATGCCGGCGATAACCGTGTCCAATCTTTATTAACCAGGACATGTGATACCAAGTGTCGACTGAGTAGCAATTTTAAATCGATACTCTGAGCAGATAGGTCTAGCCGAATGGATTCAGCAATTCTTTTGAGTGTTGGAGCGGTATAATATTTTGGCATAACGGTCACCTCTTAATATATGGCAATGGATCACTATTTAAACCAAAGCAATAAAAGATGTCGTTATTACATTTGGTTCTTCGTTGTAGTAATCCTATTTCACCTTAGTGATAGGGGAGACGATAGGTACGTCCGTTAGCAGAGCTAAACGTTATGACCTCTTTATACATGATTGGATTTTAAATTGGTAGGTTGACCTAGAAAATAAGGCAACTTTTGGTCAACCCTTTAGGATTAACGGTTGATTCATGGGGCTTACTGTTAATGAATTTTATTCGGAGGATGTTTCAAATATATATAGAAATATTTATTATGTTAGCTAATATATGCTAACGAAATGTTCTTTATGTTGCATTCAGTTTATTAGAAGGGTATTGATTACAGTACATGAATATGTAATATTTTTCTGAGATAATTGTTTCGATTTTTCTATCAGTACCATGTCGTTCCAATCTATGTTTTATTTGTCCTCGTA
>JABCSI010000074.1 GCA_018238965.1 Promethearchaeota archaeon | reverse complement strand
CGAGATCCCACCTGAAATAAAGCAGTTGCACCAATTGAAGACTCTCAATATACACCGTAATCAAATATCTGAGATCCCGCCAGAAATTGGCCGTCTTAAGAATCTTACAGGATTATCTGTCAGGGAAAATCAAATTACGGATCTCCCGTCCGAAATAGGGCAGCTGACTGCTCTTGAATACTTAGATATTTCTTGGACCTCAATCACCAAACTCCCCCTAAGCATGGAGAACTGCTCTAACATTACCAAAATTAATGATATTGAGCAAGTAGAACCCATTCCACTAAGCATCTACGTCAATTGGCCAAAATATGGCTCGAACGGGGTTTCGGTATTACTGCCGCCCGAAAAATACTATGGTGTATACCTTGAAGAAATAAACCCTGCTTTTATCAATACCTATGCCAAAAATTGCAAGTTCGTGCTTTATCCGATTGAAGAGTTGTTCCAGGAACTGTTGGATGGCAAAGATGTCACCCAAGATGTTTTCTGGCGATTGGACAACGAATTTACGCCGAGTATGAAGTCCCATCTTCGTAATACGCTCCCCCGAGACCATCCTTACATAATTCGGCTCGATAAAATGGGGCGTTTGAAATTACCTGACGGTTTATCTATTCAACGCTAGTGCAAAAAAGGTCCAAGTGATATAGGTGTAACTTTGTAAAAAATTTCCTTTTTTCTCTAAATTTTACTGAGAAAATTTCACTTTATTTCAATGGCCCCCATGCGCTTATTTCGAATGATTTGTCTCAAATTTTATTATCGTCTCATTTTTTTATGTGCATTATTTCTCTTTTTTTTTACTCATCAGACCTTACCTTTCAAGCTGCTTATCTTGTTCATACATCTCAAAGAATGCCGTCATCTTATTCATTGGAGGAATCCAATCCAGGCCATAACGATCCAATAATCCATTATATCCCAAGTGGTCCGCCAAAGATTTACATAAGGTATATTTTTTTGAGCCACACTAAAGGGAATGGTGTTTGATAAACTGTAAACGATATCACGACCGCAATTATGCAAATATTCGCCCATCTTAATTATATGGGGTTCATCATTGGGATTCCAATCGTATTTCAGCAGATCAATTCCCCATTCCGCCCACTGCGCCACATCATACTGGGACATATCCTGCCCAAAAAACCACAATTTTTTTCGCCTCCAAATGGGATTCCCAAAGAGTTGATTCTTTTCAAGGCGTGATTCATCGGGCACAATCCATTTGGAGTAATCCGAGTTTGCATTGGGAATCGAACCACCGATATATCCCGCATAACTCCCGACCCACGGTGTGGAATAAATTCCGACTTTTAGCCCGAGATTGTGAATTTTCTCACACATTGCCCCCATATCGGGAAACTTAGGATTCGGTAACAGGGCTTTTGTTCGCTCAATATCCCGAAATCCCTGCCAACCGTCATCGATATTGACGTAGGACCACCCGTGATCGATCAACCCGGAATCGTGCATAGCTTGGGCAGTGCGTTCGATTTTATTTTGAGAAACCCACAAAGAGTATACATACCAGCTGTTCCAGCCCATGGGGGGAGTTAAGCAGATAGTATCCCCCACAATAATTTTGATGGTTCTTTCGGATTTCCCCAAAGAATTTGAAACCGTTAATTGGAGAAGGAAAGTTTTGGCTTCCGATAAGCCTCCCCGAATTATTCCAGTTTGGGAATCAAGGGAGAGACCTTGTGGGAGATTTTTTATGAGATAATGAAGAGGTTTTGCCCCGGTTGCAGGTATTTTAATGAGAACGGGTGAATTAGGCCTAATACCAAATACTTTCGGACCGTTGATTCTTGGTTCTGAACCGATGGGTGGGGTTAGAATCTTGTCTTCGTGCATGGTCTGTCATATCACTTTGAGCCTTCTACTTTATAACATTTCCTAGATTAGACCAAAGTTTACGCATGAGTAAAAGGCGTAACTCTATATACTTTTAAATTTTCCAAAATTCAACTAAGAATAAGAAAATTTTCCATGCTACTATTCAAGATTACATTGGTTAGAAGGAAGATAATAAATAGGAAAGGCAGAAGGAAGATAATAAACAAGGAAAAATGATCACAATGACAGACGAATTCCCAAATATAAATACTAATGAATTGGCCGAACCACGGCGCTACCCCAAGAAAATTATTATATCGTTCCAGGCAGGTGTAATGATTCGCCTTATGATCGCCAATTTAATGGCAGTTCAAAGTTTTCGATTCTTTGAAATAGTCGTAGGTTTTGATGTTGGAATGTTTGCTATAGCCAACATAATATATGCATTCTTTAATGCCATAAACGATCCAATTTTGGGCTATTTTAGTGATAAACCCCATAAATTCACCAAAAAATATGGAAAAAGGTTCCCCCTAATCTTGCTCGGAGGAATCCCTTGGTGTTTCATGATCATTTTGATCTTTTCTTTCCCAAGAGTCGCCGATATAGGGCAAACGGCGGTTTTCATTTGGTACATAATTTTGATGATTATCAACGACACGTGTTTTGCACTCTATAAGTTGAATAAGGATTCTCTTTTCCCTGATAAATTCAGAAACGCCGAAGATCGCAACTATGCCGGCCTATGGGTAACAATCTTTGAAACCACGGGTGTGTTGTTGGGATTTGCCATACCTATATTGGGAGTTGCCATGATGGGAGAAGAAAATGGATATTTCGTTTCGGCTGTATTGATGTCTGTTGTAAACATCATCGTCTTTGCCTTTTCTATACCCGGAATGAGAGAAGATAAGGAAATGAGGGAAAGACGGGTGCTTATTGATACCTATGAACATGATCCTTTCTTCAAAGGCATGGTGAATGTTTTCAAAAATAAGACCTTCATTGGATTCTGTGCATTGTACATTCTCTATTTCACTACTATGGGTACCATCATGTCTTCAATTCCTTATTTTGTCGATGATATTCTGGAAATGGGTAAATTTGGCGAGTTTATTGTCGTTGCATACATCTTTGGCGTTTTTATCACTGCCCCGTTATGGTATAAAGCGATTCCGAAGCTGGGTCTGAAAAAAATTGCACTCTATGGAGGAATTACTTTGGGATTAATGGGAATACCCTTTATGTTTGTTCCCTCGGGTTTTTTCGGTTTAATTGTAACTATTTTGGTTTTATTTGCGGCGGGCCTTGCCGATGGAGCCATGGTATCTATGTATATGCCCCTACTGGGTTCGGTGATTGATCAAGGAACACTGATGAACGGAAAACGTCAAGAGGGACTGTACAACGGTGTGCTGGCGTTTGTAGGTAGTTTTGGAGGGATAATCACCCCCGTTGTTATTTGGTTCATACGGATAATTAGTGGATATGATCCGCTACAAGATAACACCCCCCAACAACTTCTGGGATTACGCGCCCAGATTTCGATAATTCCAATGCTTTTAATGTTCACAGGATTGTTTGTTTTCTATAAATTTTACAAATTATCAAATAAGGATATAGAAGCAAATTCAAAGATGCTGTTGGAAAGGAAACTATAACTTCATTTCGTTTTTTCGTTCTTTTGTTTTCGTTTTTTGGAACTTTTTTTTCTAGATTTTTATGATCATTTTCTATTCAAATCCTAAAAGAAATCAATTTTTCCCAATGCTATGGGTTGTGTCAAGGTATTATCATGGGTGGGATAGAAAAATTAAAGGATAATTGATTATAATTGATTATTATCAACATATATTCCTATCACCATTATAATCCTATCACCAATATAATGTTATCACACTCTATATTGGCGATAAATGTGATATTTGCATTTCAGACTCGGAAGTGAAAGACCCATGGCAAAGAAAACCACAGCTAAGAAAACCACAGCTAAGAAAACCACAGCTAAGAAAACTACTACTAAGGCTAAAAAGACCACTGCGAAGGCTAAAAAGACCACAGCAAAAGCTAAGAAAACTACTACCAAAGCTAAAAAGACCACTGCAAAAGCCCCCGTAAAGGCCGAGAAAGAAGAAAAGAAAGAAGTAAAAACAGAATCTCCATCTGAGAAGAAACCTACTACTGAAAAACCTTCAAAGGAAGAGGAAACTCCAGAGGTTGAACTCTCCAAAGAGGAAAAGGCCAAGCTCGAAGAAGAGGAAGAGAAAGCAAAGGAAAAAGTATTACGTCTCGAATCCCACCGAAAAGCCGGTGAAATTCATAAACAGGTTGTGGAATTCATCAAACCCCAAGTAAAGGTTGGAGCCAAATATCTGGATATTTGTGAAGCCGCTGAGGCAAAGTTGATAGAATTGGGGGGAGAAATTGGCTTCCCAACAAATGTTTGCGTGAACGAAGTGGCAGCCCACTATACCAGCCCACCCAATGATGAATCGGTGATTATGGATGGTGATATCGTAAAAGTAGATATTGGTGTATCGGTGGAAGGTTATATTGCCGATGGGGCCTTCACAATCTCATTCAATAATGATCCTGAGACTGAAAATATTGTTCTGGCGGTGGAAACTGCAGTGCTTAAGGGTATTTCGATGATCAAACCGGGAGTTAAGGCTAATGAAATCGGTAAAGCAACTCAAAAAATCATCGAGGGTTTTGGATTTAATCCAATTAAAGATTTGAGCGGACACTCACTGGAGAAATGGCAAGTCCATGGATATAAAGAAATTCCGAACGTGGCAGCCCCTTCGGGAGCAACATTTGAAGAAGGAGATGTTTTTGCCCTAGAATGTTTTGCCAGCACAGGAACCGGAACAATCACCCGCGCACCCCATTGTCACATCTACGAGTATAACATTTCGACCGATCGGGTTCCTTTCCGAGGCAAAGTCACCAGGAAGGTGATGGGCTGGATTGGAAAAACGAAAAAGACCTTACCATTTAGCACACGAGAACTAGTCAAAGAATTTAAGACAGGTAAGTTTGCGATTCGGGAATTGACAAATTCGGGCAAGCTCGTCCAACACCACGTTCTACGGGAGACAAAGGGTGAATATGTCGCCCAATTCGAACATACATTTATTGTTACCGAAGATGGAATTGAGCAATTTACCTAAAATATTAGGAATTAGATTCTACTCAACGGAACAGATAACAGCTGACTGAAAAATCTCAGTCTGTTTTTTCTATTTCTCTTTAGGCTATTTATATTCAAAATAGAATGCATTTATTATTTGGTGTTCTCTTTTCTATACTTGAGGATATGCGCGTTAATAGTAAAGGCATGGTGACCATTCCGATTGAACTTCGGAAGAAATATCATATTCAAGAAGGAAGTGAAATCGCCTTTATTGAAGTAAACAGAGAAATTCAATTGCTCCCCATCTTGGAACTGAAGGAAATGCGCACTCTTCTTCCTTCCAGAGCAGAGATGAAAAAAATTTACCTGGAAACTCGAAAGGAAGAATTGGAAATTGAAGGAAATTGAAACGAGCTTGCCATATAGCAACCTAACAATCTAGATCTAATATCATCTCATTTTCCTAGCTGTTCCATCCAGGAAACATACCTATGAACGCCCTCCGGATAAGGAACTTGAGGTTTATATCCTAATTTTTCCAGTTTTTCTATCGATAGCAGCATTCTGGCTACATCGCCCACCCAACCCTTAGATCCGCCCGTGTAATGGTGAGTTACGTTATCCAAACCCATTTCTTTCTCGAAAATAGCCGCAATTTCATCAACGGAATACCAAGATTCGGAGCCCACATTAAAGTATTCATAAGCGCGGGTTTGCTTCAAAAGATTATCAGCAACGAGCAAAACAGCATTAATTGTATCAGACACATGGAGATAGGATTTTTGCTGAGTTCCATCGCCCAAAATGGTTAATTCCCGAGGATTTTCCCGCAGATGGTGGTAGAAATCCCATCCCACGCCATGCAGAGATCGTTCCCCGAAAATGTTTGCAAACCTAACGGAAGCTATTTTCATTTGATAGGCATGGGCATAGGCGGATAAATACATTTCTGCTGCAGCTTTTGAAGCCCCGTAAGGACTGATTGGACTGAAGGGCACATTTTCATAAATTGGTTGTGTTTCCACTTCCCCATAAACTGTTCCCCCCGAACTGGCAAAAACCATTCTTTTGATATTATGCTTACGCATATATTCTAAAACTGTTATCGTGCCATTCATATTATGGTCATAGGAACTCATGGGGTTAGGGACACTGTTTCGCACATCTGGATCAGCAGCAAAATGATAGACCAGTTCCACCGGAGATAATTTTTCTAACATAAAAGTTTTGTCCCGAATATCTGCCTGAATGAACTTACACACACTTGAATCAATAACGGATTGGATATTGGAGAGATGCCCCTCAATTAAGGAATCCACGACTATGATAGTATGCCCCTTTCGGGCGAGTTCATCCACTAAATGGGAAGCGATAAATCCAGCTCCACCTGTTACCAAAATTTTCATTTTAATTTTCGCTCCCACACAAAGGACACACATTATCTCCGGGATTTAGGGCGCCTCCGCAAGCAAAACAAAATGAATTTTCTTCATCTTGCTTCAACTCGGGAGCAGAATCAAGAGATTCTGGCCCGAAGGGATCTGGTACTGTTTGATCGGGAGGTTTGTTTTGAACTTGGAAGGGTTGAGGAGTAAAACCTTTGACCGTTAAGTGTGATGGAGGTGTGGATTGAGTGGATGATGAGGGTAAATCAGGTTCTGTGTTGGAAACATTGGAAGACACGGATGAATCGGTGATATCCAAGGTGGTTGTGTCTTTGTTGAACATGGTTAAATCGGGAGAATCTCCGGAGGTACTTCCAGGGTTAATTATAGAATCGGTCGAGAAAGGAGCGGGTGTAACTTCCTTCATAATATCCGGCATTTTTTTCAGTTCTTCCTCCAGGGAAGATAATTTCTGCATATCTTGATCTGTTGGAGGTAGAGTTCCAGAGGTGGGAGAAACAGAAGGTTGCTGAGTAGAAGCTGAATCCGATGGAGATTTATCCATGAAAAATGGATTCACAGGCCCTTTTTGTGATGGATCAGAAGGAGAAGAAGGATCAGAGGGAGGGCTGGAAAAAGGTATATCGCCACCATCGCCACCATCGCCACCATCGCCACCATCACCACTATCACCGGTATCATCACCATCTTGCTCTAAATCGTTGGGAACATCGGGGAATGACTGAAGTTGGGAGATCACAGAATCCTCATCTAGATTTTCCACACTGGCTGCGGTTATTTCTGGAGATGAACCAGGAGTAGTATCAAGCGGTGTAGTAGTTGCTGTTGGGATGGAGTTGACCATACGATCCAATTCTTCGGCCGAAATTTTGCTATCAACTACAGATTTGATCATCCCTGCTCGGATTAGTTTAATTTTTTTCACAATGGTATCTGCTTGATAAATCAACTGTTTCCGCAATTTTCGGGGACAATTGGGTGATTTCGCAAAGTTGATCATAAACAACGTGAGTTGGAACCACGTTTTCTCGCCATCACGGGGGTGAGTTTTCTCGATAATCTTTGCTTCATTCATTTTTTGCTTGAAAAGCGTATTAAATTGTACCATTGTAAGATCCATGTCAGTTTCCTCGCATTTTAATTTTAATTTGATATTGGGTGTTCTTTACACTTAACTTTACACTTTATTGCCTACATAATATGGAGAAGCGAACTCCTTAAAAAAATTTTTGAAGCCACTCCTTATCCAAGAAAACCGTTTAGGAGAGGCGGGGGAAGTTGAAGTTGAAATTGAAATTGAAAATATTGATTAGATACTGCAGTTATATTTAAAATTGCGAACCACAACCTGTACATTGGCGGGAAGTAGGATGGATGACTTTCCCACATCGAGGACAATAACGCAAGAGAAGATATTCAGATGCGTTTTGGGATGGAAACCATTTCTGAAGGGCAAAACTGGATTGTATTTGGGGTATCTCAGGTGATGGAAGTTCATCCCTCGAAACTTCGGAAAGGGAATCATATATAACCGGAACGATATCCTCGGCTGTAGATGCGGAGGATTCTTCTGGTAAGATAATGTCGCTCGCCATCAATATATCATCAGATGAAGAACCCGAAATATTGGTTGATATTTCACCATCAAGGGTTTGATCCCCAATTTTGGGTTTAAATTTTAAGGAGGATGTTAATTGCGCGGATAAATTATCTTGTTCTTTTACCAGTTGTGCATTTCCCGCCTCTATTTCAAATGCTTTCTTAAGAGATAGCATTTTTTTATATAAAGTTGAACGAATGCTTTTTATGAATATTTGATCAAGGGTGAATTGGTAAATTAATAAAAAAAATCGGGCTTGTTCAAGCACCTTCATGGCTTCTTGGGGGATTTCCTTAACGAATTGTTGTGCTTGGTTGTAATAACCCTGCATTTGGTGAGTAAAGGTCAAAATTCGATCCGAAAGAGGACGTTTTTTAAGTTCCCTCATATAATCGGCGAGCTTTGGCTGGATTTGAATTTTAAATTTGCTTAATAGGGATGAATAGGTTTGGGAATCGTCTCCCTTTGAGGGATCCTTTTGCAAGAGTTTTTGGGCATTCAAACAGATATGTCGAACCTTTAGCCACATAATGAGAAATTCTAAATATTCCTTGTCGTTTGCGGGGCTAACACTGGAGCCTTGTAACTTTTTTAAACACTGTAATAGATCTTCTTTGTATTTTCCTAATGTATTATGTGCCATAGAGACTCACGACAATGTTTTAGACCAATAATCATAATCCATGTCCAGCATATCGGGATCTGTCGATAAGATTACCGGAGTTTTATCTTTTTCCAACCGAATGAAGGCTGCTTTACCGATAGGGCGATTCTTGTAGGTCGAGGCTGTAAAAAGACTTACCAGTCGTCCATCAAAGAAATACTTATAACCTTTTTCAAGCACCTCGTGGGCCCGAACCATGAATTGTAAATTATTGATCTCCATAAATTCATTAAAGGGTTTGAGCCCAAACTCATTGCGGCCAGTCTCAGGACGAAAAACTATAGCTTTTTCTGCCCCTTCTTTTGGATCCGCCCAAAGAAGCCAATTCATATACTTATCAAATTCTTCGAAGCTGGTGCTGTTGGTTTCGATTTCATCATACAATTTAATAAGATTTACAGGTACCGTAAAATTGTCCGAATCTACGGGAATTCCGCCATGGGCCGAAAATATACGAATTTCAGACTTATCAGAATGGTTTTGCAGAGCCCCGACATGGGCAACGGGTAATTTTACGAACATATCCAATATTTCCTTATATAAATTCTTAACCCACTCCTCAATCACAAATGTATCGGTTAGGTTTTTGATAAACCCATAATATTGATTGATTTTTATATCTTCGTGATTTCCCCGCAGGATGATGACATTTTCGGGATATTTCAGCCAAAAGGCAATGATTAGGGTTAGATTTTCTAAATCGTTGGGATTTCTATCTACATAATCGCCCAAGAAAATAATTCGAATAGATTTCGAAGAGGGATGGTTCAGGATACGTTCAAAGTATCGCACAATTGTCTGAGCTTCGCTAAATGCTCCGTGTGTATCGCCAATATAGAACGTCACATTACTTTCTTGATAGATTATTGGGGGAAGTGGATTTGGGTTGAGATCGTTGACCGATTCATAAAAGGTCAAATAATCCTGATATTCCAGTGACCGATTTTCCAATAAGCCGGAATAAACCTCTTCGAAGATATCGGGCAAGAGTTCAATCACCTTGGCATGATATGGAATTTCAAATTGCGTGGAAGAAGGGACGGATTCTTTGACTATTTCTTCTTCGACTATAGCTTCTTCAACCTTGGGTTCTTCAACTACTTCTTCTATAACTGGTTCTTCTTCTACTATTGCTTCTTCAACCTTAGGTTCTTCGATCACTTCTTCTTCAATAACAGGTTCTTCGATTACCTTTTCTTCAATAACAGGTTCTTCAACCTTGGATTCTTCAACTGCTTCTTTTTCTTTAACTATATCCACAGAAATATTTATTGATTGTAATCGTGCAATACGCTTTTCCAGCGTAGATTTATCTAATTTATGTCGCTTTAAGGGATTTTCAAGTTGATCCAATAATTCCACACATTCTTGCAACTTTTCCGATGCTTTTTGTGGATCTTGACTCTCTAACACATTGGCGGCGCGCAATTTTGACCGATATTTATTAATAATTTCTTGATCCGATAGGGGCATTTCCTTTCTTCTCCACTTGGTTTTAGAGCTTTTTCTATAAGTACCTTTGTTTTTCCACCATATAAGATCTCTTCCATAATAGAACCAAAGTGAAAATTTTTACTTCTACTTTCATCTCTTAATCCACTTCATCTAAATGTGGGTAGTATTACCCAATTTCAAAATCGCGAATCACAAACTTTTTTTTATATCTGATCCGTCCGTAACACATTCCTAAAACATTCCTTATGAGTAGGATAAAGGATCATTTTTGAACAATCTTTGCTCCAAAATGGTCTTTTGTCCAACAATTCTCATCGACAAGGAACAAATTAAGGAAGGGTAATTATTATGATGTTAGAAGTTGTTATTAAAAATTGGACGCTCTGGTTCGTTCTCATCGCAGCTATTACCAGCTTTGTCGTCGCCTACTTTCTCAAACAGAAAGTTGCCGAGGCAGACCCTGGAAATGAAGCGATGGTAACCGTGCAAGGTTACATTCGAGACGGAGCAGCAGCGTTTATTAAGCGCCAATATGTATCCTTAGCTGTCTTTGTAGGAGCTTTTGCGGTAGTTATTGGATTAGTATTCGGCTTATCTGCTGAAGGAGCAGTGCCTTGGTACTGGATGGTGCTCTCCTATTTAGTCGGTTCGGTCGCTTCTGGCTGGGCTGGTTGGTTAGGTATGAATGTTGGTGTAGATGCAAATGCCAAAACAGCACAAGCAGCAACCAAAGGATTATCTCCCGCATTTAACGTCTCCTTCTTTGGGGGAGCCGTAATGGGTTTGATCGTCACCGGTGCAGCCCTTGGTGGTGTTTGGGCACTTTATTTCTTCACTGGACAACCAAAATATATCTTAGGTTTCTCCTTCGGAGCTTCCTCCATTGCTCTCTTTGCGAAAGCAGGAGGCGGAATTTTCACAAAAACGGCAGATGTTGCCGCTGATTTGGTCGGGAAGATTGAATATTCCCTACCTGAAGACGATCCACGAAATCCTGCAGCCGTTGCCGACAATGTCGGAGACAACGTTGGGGATATCGCCGGAATGGGTGCAGATTTATTCGACTCTTATGTCGCTTCCATCTTAGGTGCCATGTTATTGGCCTTCTCCGCAATGGTCAGTGCAGGTTATGGTAAAATGGATATTGATACCACAACCATTACATCCTTTCCATTAGTAATCAGCGCAGCTGGTTTATTCGCATCCATTGTGGGAATCTTCTTGATTAGTAGAATGTCTAAAGATAACCCAGGAAAAGCACTGAACATGGGAACATATATAGCTACTGGCTTATTCATTGGCATCAGTGCATTATTCACATTATTTATGCATTTGGGAAAGAACTTCGACCCCGCTTCCAATATGACCTCGCGTTTATGGGCTAATTGGGCAGCTGGAGTATTTGGTGTGCTCGCAGGTTTAGTAATTGGATTTACCACCGATTATTTCACCAATGACGAAAAGACACCCACCAGAAACACAGCAGAATCCTGTGAACAAGGACATGCAATGAATATTCTATCCGGATTTTCATATGGTTTGATGAGCATCGCCCCACCAGCAATTGGAATTGTTGTTGCTATGGGTGTTGCATACGCTCTTGACGGATTAGTTGGTGTTGCAAATGCTTCCACCGGAATGTTGGCAATTGTTGGAACTATCGTGGCAAATGATGCCTACGGTCCAATCGTTGACAACGCCCGAGGTATTGCAGAACAAGGCGGTTTAGATGAAGAAGTGATCAAATTATGCGATCATTTAGATTCTGCTGGAAACACAGCCAAGGCTATCACCAAAGGCTTTGCTATCGGTGCCGCAGCTTTAACCGTACTCGCTTTATTGTATTCCTTCATGATTGACGCAGGAAACGTTCATTTCGAAATTTATGGCAACACTAGACCCACCTTCACTTTCACAGATCCCGCAACTGGTATCTTTGGATTGGATTTAATGAATCCGGTTATCATGATCTGTGCCATTTTAGGAATTGCCGTGCCTTCGGTGTATTCTGCAGTGCTCATTTTTGCTGTGGATAAAAATGCGCAAATTATGGTCAAAGAAATCCGACGACAATTTGAAGAAAATCCCAAAATCTTGGAAGGAACAGAACCTGCCGATTTTGAGAGATGCATCGACATTGCGACCAAAGGCGCGCTCAAAGAACTGACCATACCCATTTTATTGGCCATCGGCTCACCCATTTTAATTGGTATTCTCTTTGGTATTCAAGGTTTAGGCGCCTTCTTGGCATCCTCCATCTTGATTGGGTTCACATTTGCGCTTTTACTCAGCAACAGCGGCGGGACGTGGGATAATGCGAAGAAGTATATCGAGGACGGCCACCTCGGCGGCAAAGGAACACTTGCCCACGCCGCAAGCATCACTGGTGATACTGTCGGCGATCCCTTCAAGGACACAGCCGGCCCATCAATCAACACTCTGATTACTGTAATGTCGTTAACAGCCACCATGTTCTTGGTTTTGTTCGTTCAAATCAATAACGGAATGGGATTGTTAACTCCATTGTTGTTAGCATAATCTGGATAACGATAGTTCCAGCAAGAGGGTTTTTAACCTTCTAACTTTTTTTTTCTTCTTATTTAATTTTCTTATGTCTATGCAAATTCTGTTTCATCAAGTTTCTTTTCATGATATAGGGATATGTTTATAAACTTCATTTTATGAAAGAATATTAGTTATGACCGAAAATGTAAAGGAGAACATAATCTCGTTTCTTAAAACGCTACCAGATGATGTCACCATTGAAGATATAATGTATCATTTGTATGTACGCAAAAAGATCCAACGTGGGCTGGAAGATGTGAAAGAAGGGCGCACAGTTACCCATGAGGAGATGCGTGATCTAATCAACACGTGGAATACATAAAATGGAGATTATTTGGACTTTTACAGCTAAAAAGGATTTAAAACAGATTTATTCCTACATAGCTCAAGATTCAATGGAATACGCTACCCTTTTAATCGAAACAATCTATGATAAGGTTAAAACTCTTCTGAATTACAATAGACTTGGTCGAATAGTTCCAGAAATGGATCTCGATGAATTTAGGGAAATTATATATCGAAACTATCGGATTATATATAACTTGAGTGAAAATGCTATAAAAATAATCACGATTCTTCATACAAGTCAACAATTCAAAATGGAAAGATAATACACATTTTCAACAATAAATAATAAATAATGAAAAAAACCTACAAGCATAACCAGTGACTGTAATTCTAAGAATAATCTAAGAAATTTCAAAGCAAATTCTAAGCAAATTCCAACCGAGTGCCCACATAACAGGGCAAGATTTTTTCCTCACCCAATTTTTCCCGCAATATGGAAAGCACAAATTTATTCCTCATAAATTTAATAGGCAGAAATTCCGTGCAGTGGTTCAAATAGAGTGTGGGAGAATCATACTCCGCTTTCAAAACAGCGGCCACTTCCTCGACTTGCTCGGGGGTAAAGCGCACCATGTGACTCCCGCCGATGATAGCATGAATGGATTGCTTTAAAAGTTCCTTTGCATGACGACAAATATTCAACAATCCCGCATGTGCGCATCCGGTGACAATTACCGTGCCCTTGGAAGTCTTCAGGTAAATCGATTGATCGTCCTTCACTGGATCGATTTCAGGTCCATTTTCTCCTATATGGAAAGCTAATTTTTCTTCCCCACTGTGATGGGGGCGGTCGGTAATTTCACCGGATAACCATACTCCGGGTAAAATTTCCAGAGGTTCGGTGTGGAGGTG
>JABCSI010000323.1 GCA_018238965.1 Promethearchaeota archaeon | reverse complement strand
GAACATTGTACTTGTGGGAGATTAGAATATGGGTTCTATCGCTAAAAAAATTCTTCAGGAACATATGGTTGAAGGTGTGTTTGAGGTCGGTAAGGAAATTGGGATAAAAATTGACCAAACAATGACCCAAGATGCAACGGGAACTATGGCATATCTTCAATTTGAAGCAATGAAAATGGATCGGGTTAAAACCGAATTATCGGTTTCGATCGTAGATCACAATACAATCCAAGCGGATTTCAAAAATCCGGATGATCATCGTTATTTACAAAGTGTTGCTGCGAAGTTCGGGATTAAATTTTCCCGCCCCGGCAACGGAATCTGTCACCAAGTCTTTTTGGAACGATTTGCGCGCCCCGGAAAGACTTTAGTTGGATCTGATTCGCACACACCAACAGCAGGTGGTATGGGACAAATTGCCATCGGTGTTGGGGGATTAGATGTGGCTGTAGCCATGGGAGGAGGATTATTCTACCTTAAAACTCCGACAATTGTGGGTATCAAACTCACCGGTCAATTAACAGATTATGTCACTGCCAAGGATGTTATCTTAGAATTACTACGCAGGGTTAATGTGAAAGGCGGAAGAGGTAAGATTTTGGAATATTTCGGTCCCGGTGTGAAAACACTCAGTGTGCCTGAACGTGCTACAATAACCAACATGGGCGCCGAAACAGGCGCCACAACCTCGATCTTTCCCAGCGATGAAATTACAAAATCTTTCCTAAAGTTGGAAAAGCGCGAAGATCAATGGGTCGAAATTCCCGAAGGAACCGAAGGGGATTATGATGAAATCATTGAAATCGATCTCTCTACCGTAGAACCCCTAGTGGCCAAACCCCACTCTCCAGGTAATGTTGTGCCCATATCCGAATTATACGGTATGAAGGTGGATCAAGTCGCGATTGGATCTTGCACCAATTCTTCGTTGAAGGATTTGGAAACCGTGGGTGCTTTACTCAAGGGAAGAAAAATTGCACCCCACACAGTTTTAGCCATTGCTCCGGGTTCACGACAAGTTCTGGAACAAATTGCTAACGACGGTGCTTTGGGTCATATCGTGTCTGCGGGTGCTCGAATTTTGGAATCCGCATGTGGTCCCTGTATTGGAATGGGCTTTGCTCCGAAAACCGATGCAACGGTGGTACGAACCTTCAATCGCAACTTCTATGGGCGAACCGGCAATAAATCAGCCAATGCCTATTTAGTCAGTCCCGAAGTGGCCGTGGCAGCAGCAGTCTACGGAGAAATTACAGACCCTAAAAAATTGGGCCCCTATCCCGCATTTACATTCCCCGAAGAAATCCATATCGATGATTCGATGATATTGGAACCTCCAGCAGACGGTAAAGATGTGGAAATCATCCGTGGACCGAATATTGCTCCATTACCTCCATTTGAACCCTTACCAGAAGATTTCAACAATATTGAGGTGGTCATAAAAGTTGAAGATGATATAACAACCGACCACATCATGCCCGCAGGTGCCAAAATTTTGCCCCTTCGCTCCAATTTGCCCGAAATCAGCAAATATGTGTTTGAACAAGTCGATCCGGAGTTCTATAATCGTGCGCTGGCCGCCAAAGAACAAGGTGGTGGTGCGATAATTGCCGGAGATAACTATGGTCAAGGGAGCAGTCGGGAACACGCAGCTTTGGCTCCAATGTATTTAGGAGTTAAGTTCAAAATAACAAAATCCTTTGCGCGGATTCATCGGGATAATCTCATCAATTCCGGGATTGTTCCCCTTACTTTCGTGAATCCTGCAGACTACGATGCCATTGCCCAAGGAGATAAATTATCCATCAAGGGCTTGGCCAGTGCATTAAAAGCGGGAACTACCCCAATTATTGTGCGCAACGACACCCAGAATAAAGATATTCAAGTCACTTACGACATGTCTGAACGTGATCGCCAGATCGTAATCGCAGGCGGCAAATTGAATTACGTTTCAATGTAATCCCACGAGATATCACTTCATCTCAATATTTTTTTCTCTACTCCCAGCAGTAGGTTCACCGCCCATTACTATCTCTAACCCTACCCAAAACCAAAACCTAAGTCGATGTATAAAAATGGCACAAAAAGCGATTTATGAATTTGACGGAAAGAAGCTCATCGCGAGCCAACTTCCCAAATTTTTTCCGGAGTTCACATTCCATAACAAATTGGCAATACTTACCCCGGAAACCGATATTGACAAACTGGCCGCAGAAAATCCCTGGTTGAAAACCGATAAACTGGTTGCAAAACCCGATCAACTATTT
The DNA here is from genome assembly GCA_018238965.1 of Promethearchaeota archaeon. Lineage (GTDB taxonomy): Archaea > Asgardarchaeota > Lokiarchaeia > Sigyniarchaeales > Promethearchaeaceae > Harpocratesius. Next base: position 2,005 of record JABCSI010000323.1, on the reverse strand, counting down.
GGAAAACGCGGTAAAGCGAATTTATTGCTCCTAGATGGCAATTTTGAACAATTGAAGGAATTCGCGGGCGAAAAGCTCGGAAAGACCTTCGATATCTCCGGTAAAACAGGCACTCTCACCCGATTACTGGTGGAACCGTTTGTTCCCCACACAACCGAGTACTATGTATCAATTACTTCCGATCGGGATAACGATATTGTGCACTTCTCGCAGGAAGGTGGTATTTTTGTGGAAGAAAATTGGGACAAAGTGACTCACATTGCTGTTCCCTTTGATACTGACATTGATACCTTTGAATTTGCTAAAGAATTACCCGATTTAAGTGAATCAGTAATTAAATTCATCAAGGGCCTATTGCACGTTTACCAAGAGCAAGATTTCACATTTTTGGAAATCAACCCCTTCGCGATTACCGAAGACAATCAAATTGTTCCGCTGGATTTGAAATCCCGTTTAGATAACACCGCGTATTTCAACCATACTGAAACATGGGGCAATCCTGAGAACCCGATTGAATTCCCTGGTGGTTTTGGACAAGAATTGTCTTCCGAAGAAAAATATATCGAGGAATTGGATGAAAAAACCGGTGCCTCATTGAAATTAAAACTTATAAATCCCGACGGTCGTATTTGGACCCTATTATCCGGCGGTGGTGCTTCTGTGATTTTCACCGATACCATTGTAGACCTAGGATTCGGTCATGAATTGGCCAATTATGGTGAATATTCCGGGAATCCTTCCTTGGAACATACCCAAATTTATGCCGGAACGGTCATCGATTTAATGACCCGCACTCCTGATCCCGATGGTAAACCCAAATATTTGTTCATTGCAGGTGGTATTGCCAATTTTACAAACGTTAAGGCAACTTTCACCGGAATTGTTAATGTTTTCCGAGAAAAGGTTGATGCTATGAAAAAGGCAAATGTTAAGGTTTACGTTCGCCGTGGTGGCCCCTACGAGAAGGAGGGATTGCAGATGATGAAGGATATCGGTAAAGAACTCGATTTTTCAATTGAGGTCCATGATCGATACACACCATTAACCCGCATAGTTCCCATAGCATTAAAGGAAGAAAAAGGAGAACAACAAGTTATTTAGGAGGATATTATCATGGAAGATTACGAATTATTTGATGAAACTACCCAAGCCATTGTTTATGGATTTCAAACACGTGCCATTCAGAGAATGGTTGATTTTGACTACATTTGCAGACGCAAAACCCCCTCCGTGGCGGCCGTTATTCGACCAACCCAAGGAGACTACATTGCATATCACAAAGTGTTCTTCGGAACCCAGGAAATTATAATTCCGGTCTATAAGGAATTTACTGTCGCTGCCAAAAAGCATCCCGACGCTTCGGTTGTGGTGAATTTTGCCTCGTTCCGTTCTTCATTTGAAACCAGTAAAGAAGCACTTGAAACCGACTCCATTAAGACCTTGGCCATTATTGCCGAAGGAATTCCCGAGCGCCAAAGCCGAATTTTGGGTAAAATTGCCCGTGAAAAGGGTAAATGGATCATTGGCCCTGCCACCGTAGGTGGTATTCGTGCCGGTGCTTTTAAAATTGGAAATACTGCCGGAACCATTGAAAATGCGGTTTTATCCAAACTTTACCGCCCAGGTTCCGTGGGTTTTGTCTCAAAATCTGGTGGAATGAGCAACGAAATGAATTTTATGATTTCCCAAAACTCTGACGGTGTTTACGAAAGTATTGCGATTGGTGGAGATCGTTATCCCGGCGCCTCTTTAATAGATCATCTTTTACGTTATGAGGCAAACCCAAAAATCAAAATGCTTGTGTGTTTGGGTGAAATCGGAGGAACCGACGAGTATAAAATCGTGGATGCCCTTAAGGCCGGCAAAATTACCAAACCCATAGTTATTTGGGTCACCGGAACTGCTGCACGCATTCTTCCAAAGGGATTGCAATTTGGACATGCCGGTGCCATGGCGGGGAGCGATAGGGAAACTGCCGAAGCGAAAAACAAGGCATTGAAGGAGG
>JABCSI010000073.1 GCA_018238965.1 Promethearchaeota archaeon | reverse complement strand
CATCCGCGTAAAGATTTAAGGATCAAAGTCAGTGGGGGTTAGGTAAAAAAAATAGAGATTTAGTCCATAAATGGGGCTGCAAGCCCTATGGCTAAACTTTTTTTCAATTTTTTCCCTCGATCTTACCCTCGGGCTTAGATCCGATGATAGATTTTGGAGTTATTTTCGAGTTATTTCCTAATTATCTTCTAATTATTTTCGATTTGCGCCGATGAACGAGATAAACGATTCCCAAGCTGCCGACGAGAACTATGGTAAAACCCGATGGAAACGAAATGAAACCGGACCCAGAACCAGTATCATCATCAGTGAGTTCATCATCAGTGGGTTCATCGTCAGTGGGTTCATCGTCAGCAGCAGGCATTTCACCTACAACATAGCGCATTGCTCCGATATTGGATTCAATCGCCATATGTAAATTCTCTTCGATCCGGTCATAATAATCGGTCATGGTTGTATTAGTTTCACTATCACGAGCCTCCGTCGTCAAAGCCCAGCCGGTAAAAAAATTCTCGTGCATCCAAACAGATCCGCGCGCCACAGATCCAGATGGAGTTGGATCCATATATGTATCCCAGGCACAGGTAATTGCGACATCGTAAGGAGAGATTGGTGAAATTGAAGAATTTAGATTGAAACGGATAAATTCTTCGGGATCATTTACCTTGTCTGTGCGCGTATTCACATATCCTTCGACAGTAGAATGGTGTTCATCGAAATAAAGAAAATGGGGCGCTACATTATTCGGAGCCACGTGGGCAAACATAGTAACGTCAGCAATATAATGGGTCATTGCTCCAAGATAATAGGCGGCCAAATCCCATTTCTCATCCCCAATATGAACATTGGCCCAATCTCCGCACCACTTTGCCCGAATAGCAGAATCATCCTCATTGGCAAACACGGTTCCATTCTCATAAAAATATATATGGTGGAGGGATTTATCCCCAAACCCAGTGACATTTATACCATCCAGTATTATATCGATCCCGCTGTTATCGGGCGCCTCGGTTCCGACATAAAAGATTTCCCGCCGAGAATCTAACCAATTCCACTGGGATGCGTTATGGTCTATTAAATAGTTCAGAGCAGCGTCGGCAATCCAATCATGGGTGCCGTAGTCCGTTTCATAATCGTAATCTTGAGGATCGTAGGCATAGGATCCATTATTCCATGCAACTACCGGGGTATTTGAGGAAACGACGATAATAAATATTGTCAGCATGGTGAAAATGAATGTTGATGTAATTTGTCGGTTAAAGAGTCGGAGGTGCATTATGTTTCACTATTTTTCTGTTTTTCTAACTTTCGTTATCTAATTTTATAACTCCAACCCAATTATTTAAAATTTCGGCTTAGAACTTATTAACCGCTAAAGAAAAAACAGTAAAATGGCTAATGCGGTTATTGATATTATTTCTTGTAATAGGGAGATGCACTCAAAATAAAGCGTCGCACAAACGGTCTAAACATCTTGATGATCAGGCGCAACTTCCACATGGTCTGCTTTAAATCGTAAATATAATCCTGGGAAGAATGCTTTTGGAAGTGTAAAAGGCGTTCGACCTCCCTGGTCTCTAACCAATTCAAGGGATACCATTCATTATCATTTTGGGGGGTAAGGAAGGCCTTTTTAGGCAACCGACCAATTCCCATGGCCACCATTATTTGCTGAATCATGTCCCGTTGATATAATTGACAGGCTGGACCTCCCCCAACTAAGAAAATTTGCTTATCCTCGAGAGTCTCCACTGCATTCACGAGGGCACATGCAGCATCCCGCACATCCAAAAATTCTATTCGTTGATTTAAGGGGATTTCAAAATTATGAGAAATTAGGCTTGGTTTCAGCTTATCCATCAAATCATAATCAAATGTCGCAGTGAACCGGAAAATGACCCAGGGAATGGAAGATGCCTTGACTAATTTTTCCGCATTAACTTTCGTAGTAGCATAGTGATTTTGTGGATTATACGGCAAGTTATGGGTTATTGGTGATGGTAAATGCATGGTAGGTCCATGAACTGTGACTGAACTCGAAAATATTAAACGGGGTGATGGGTCTGCCGCTTCGCAAGCCTTAATAATTAATCGTGTTCCTTCTACATTCACTTGGGTGGCGAGATTGGGCTTAATTTCACTCAGATTTGGAATAATTCCTGCTAAGTGTATTACACAATCAACCGAAGCAATCAAGTTATTCAAATTGGGATAATCGAGCAGATCTCCCCAAATAGTTTTGATATTTTTTAGATTTATGCCTTCTTTTTTGAGTGATTTTCGAAGAGTTTTTGCCCATTTATGATTTTTGGAGTTAGCTAGGTCAAAAGTAACTAAGGAATATCCCCGATCAAGAAGAAATTCAATCGTTTTTCGACCAATGGTTCCATAAGCACCAGTTAATAAAACTTGCATATTGGTATCTATTATCTATATGTTGTTCTACATATTTATATGTGTTGTTCAGCTTCCAATATATTTTTATGATTCCGATATGATTTGACCATGATTTTAGAGCGAATTTCCCCTACATATCCAAATGAATCTCTATACAAACAAAGTCTCACCTAACAAAAAATATGACAAAAATTGGAACATCCCCTATAAACTTTGATATGTAGTCTACATATATTTATAAGTGCAAAATTACTTTACAAATTAATAATTATGCCTCAATTTTCAAAACATTACCAAAATTCAGTGATCCAAATATCAGACCTCTCAAAGTATTATGAGTTGGGAGATACGCCAATTTGTGCCTTGGATCATGTTTCCTTCACAATTGATAAGGGCGAGATGGTTTTTATTATGGGTCCCTCGGGATCTGGAAAAACTACTCTTGTCAATCTTATCGGTGGAATTGACCACCCGTCCGGAGGCCATATTGAAATTTTAGGAGAAGATATTGCGCGATATTCGGATAAAGACCTTACCCTCTATCGCAAAAAGAGATTGGCCTTCGTCTTCCAATTCTATTCCCTGATTCCAACCCTAACTGCCCGAGAAAATGTAGAACTTACTCTGGAATTAACTCACCAAAATCGTAAAGAAATAGGAAAAATTGCCGAAGAGCACCTGGCTCTGGTAGGATTGGAACACCGAATGGATAATTATCCCTCACAACTATCTGGTGGAGAACGACAACGCGTTGCTGTTGCACGTGCCTTGGCCAAATCCCCTGATATTTTACTTGTGGATGAACCTACCGGCCAACTCGACCAGAAGACAGGTGATAGCATCGTAGAACTAATCCGGAAAATAAGCAAGGAACAGAATAAAACCGTGCTATTGGTTACTCACGATCTGGAATTAGCCCGATACGCCGATCGAATTATAACTCTGCGATCCGGCAAAATAGTTTCCGACGAATTGAACACCCAAGCCCCAGTTCTAGCCCCAACTCCAGCCCCAGTTCCAGTCCAAGTCCCTCTCATCGTCGACAGGCGATAAACATATGCAGCAGATCTATAAGACAGTTTTTCGTGAACTGCGATTCAATAAGAAGCGCACTTTCCTTTCATTCCTTGTAATTTTTGTCATTGTTGCGTTTCCCTTGGCAATGTTCTCCATTGACCCCAGTATCGATGCATCGGTTGTGGAAAGTAATAAATCTTATCAGTTATCGTACTTGGATATCAGATTCCAGGGAAATGAAGATGAAATTCGTTCAGGTGTGGAATCTCTCATCGAATCATATCCCGAGTACGCAGATATTTCCTTTGATATCCGTCCTACCACCGATTTTCAGCTGTATCAAAATTCGAAGTGGTACTACACCAGTATCGTGGGCGTCAACACAAGCGCACCCCCAACAGTTAACCAGTTCGTTGCCGATGTTGATATTTCGGAATTGCGAAATGGAACAGCATTTATCCTAGAATCTTTTGCAAAGGAACTGGATGTTGAAATTGGCGATTCTATTACCCTTTACACCCCTGCGGGAGAAAAAAGCGTTGAAATTGCGGGCTTGGTTAAATCGATAGAATTTTTGAGCTATGATTTGGCCCTCGAAGGCGCCCTCTACCTAAATTATGAGACATTTCAGGAATACAATGAGTGGGATGAAATTCATTGCAATAGCGTGGCCTTTTATTTCCCAGACAGCCCAGATCTCGAGACTTTAGAGGAATTCTCAGAATTATTGGGTGAGGAAGTCTCTCCCGTCGAAGCACAGATTTTCTTTTCGTGGTATGTCAGAGAATTCAGTATTAGTGCAATTTTCCAAGATGTACTAAGTCTCACTTCCCAGATCCTGTTTATAATGGCTTGTGCTATCATTTTGGCAGCCGGAATTGTCATATATTTAATCACCAAACGCTACGCAGTTGAACAACGCAAGCAGACTGGAATGCTTTACGCCTATGGATTTTCATCTAAAACGATAATGAAGGTGTTTATGCTCCGAACGTTCATCCTATCACTTTTTGCGATTGCTGTCGGCACAGTGGCATCGTATGGTTTATTACAAGCAATGGTAAGAATTATGATCTCCAGATGGGGCATTCCAACGATAATTACTCGCCTATCTCCCTTGGCCCTAGGAGTCGTGCCCGTTTTAGTTATTCTAACCTCACAAATATTCACGTATTTTGCTTGCATAAGCAATGTGCGTATGACCCCATATGAAGCGATTAGGGGAAAGGCGGAAAGTATGGTGGGAAAGAAAAAGGATAAGAAATCCAAGAAATCTGGGGGAGATAGCATTTATCTCTCTTCAAAGTCACAGGATTTGCTTCAGGCACTATACAAATCGCATGAACCTTCAACCCAACAAACTTTACAAACTATTCAGGTTTTGGAAGGGTTTCAACCACTGCAAGCGCCAGATGTAACAGAAGCACCGAATTTGTTGCAAGCCTTACAGAAGACGCAGACCTCAGAGACACAAAAGACCCAACTGTTACTCAAGAAAAAGTTGAAAAATTCTGAATATTCGGAATATTCTGGAAAGCCCAAAAAATGGAAATCGAAAATTGATTTGGCCACCCTCCTTCCGATTCAAATCAAGTATCCGCTGCGCAACATCTCCCGTAATCGTAAAAGAGGGGTTTTAATAACCGCTGCGTTCATAGGAGCGATAGCCATCTCATTCGCATTAATTCAAACCCAAACTTCCATCACGGGCACATTCAATAATTATTTCGATGACCAAATTCACTGGGATGCCCAGACACGCTTCGATTTCTACAAATCCGAGACTGATATTGATCTCATCTTCGGTGAATACGATTTCATTAAGGATTATGAACCCTATCTGCATGGAAATGCCGAAATTCTTGATCAGCCAGAATATGGATTACATATTCGGGGATTCGTACCCGATTCCGAGTTATTTTCCATCGATCTTCAGGAAGGTGCACTATTTACAAATGATACGGCCCAGGAAGGAATTATTTCAGCCTATTCTGCTAAACCCCTTGGCTTAGAGGTAGGAGATATCTTTGAGTTTAAGTTATTGGGTGCCGAGTTTCAAATTAAAATAGTTGGAATTGCCCGAGATTTGGATGTGCCTAACTCATGTTTCATGCTATTGCCGGCAATTGAGGAAACTGTTGGATTTTCTGCAATCAATGGAGCCTTCATTCAACTTGAAAATGTTGATTCGATGGAATCTGCAGACTTTGATCAGTTCATCTTTGACTTAAATCAAGATCCACAAATTGAATACGCAATTGAAAAAGATGCCTATGAAGCCCAAATGCTCCAGATGATCAATACCCAGCTTTTCATTGTTCAGATAATCATTGTTTTGGCACTTATGATCTCATTCCTCATAATATTCGTAACCGGTTTTATCAGTATTATCGAACGGGGCCGAGAAATCGCATTACAGCGGAGTTTTGGCTTCAATAAGGGACAGATTATCTTTCAAATCTTTCTTGAGATGGGTATATTGATTTCACTGGCGGTTTTATTCGGAGTTATCCTCGGTGGTGAAACCTTGGGTCGGGCGTTGCAATTCTTCATTGGGAAGTTCTTCTTTGAGTTGGATTTTATCTATTATTGGAAGGACTATGCCATAATCATTGCCTTTGCCACGGGATCTGTTATTCTATCAACCATGCCTGGAATTCAATTGCTGCAAAAACAACAATTGGCCACCGCAATCAAGGAATAAATCGAATAAGCGAAATTCAACATTTTTTTGTTATTTTTGTATTGTTTTTGTTCTGTTTCTGTTCTGTTTTTGTTTTGTTTGCCTATTTGTTTGTCTTTTTATTTACCTTTTTGCATCCCAATATCCGAAAATGGAAATTATTCACGAGAACCCATCCCAAAATCGAAATAAAAGGGGACTAATGCGAATTTTAGAAAGGAATCAGTAATTTTGAGGAGAGAAATCAATCTTTGAGAAAAGAGGGTAAAAATTTAATCCGGTATTGCCCCTCATGTGAAAGTAATTTAAGATAAATATAAAGTTTTTGTTCACCGAAATAACCTATTTCGTTCGTAAGGGTTTTAAAAACTCGAAAATGCTAAGCTCAAATATGGGAGAAAAATTTATGGAAAAACCCTGGGATGAGACCATAAGCCGATCAGCTTTACTCGATGTCATGAATGCACATTTTAAATACCTCAGTGCAGAATTCCATGTTGAAATCACTGAGGCTGTGTTTGATCGCATCTTTGGAAAGGAATCCATCCTCTCACGGGAGATGATAGTATTTGAAAATGAAGAAGGAAAAATAATTGGATTTACGGGTGTCTCGAATATCTCGGGATCCCAACCTTGGCGAATAATCATTTCTATTCTGCCAGAATACTTTGAAACCCAACTTCCCCAGCAAGCAGTCGAGTCGGGATTAAATATAGGAAAATATCTGAAAATTGAGGAACTGAATATTTACACGCAGGGACCCATGGCTGCTCCTTTTGATAAAGCACTCGAGAATTTAGGATTCCATCCCATCTTTTATCTGCTTAATATGCAGCTTGAAGATTCTGAAGATATCAAAAATAATACTAAAAATAATACTAAAAATAATAATAATAATAATAATAATAATAATAATACCCCACTAAAACCTCTCCCTCAAGGGATAACCATCCGAAAACTCAAGGAAATCGATGATTTTGACCAATTTACTTCCGTTTTGAATGAAGCCTTTCAATCAATCACGGGATACCAACCGACGACTGTTGAAAAGACAAAGAATATACAGGAATTCCGACGAAAACAGAATGAAATCGAGTATATTTTTGCCTATGAAGCCGGATACCTTATCGGATTTTGTATTGTCGAGTATGATCCCAAGGAAAATGTTGGATATGGCGAAAGTCTCGCTGTTCTTCCGAAATATCAACATCAAGGTATCGGAAGGAATCTCGCGGTGGCGGGATTGAAACAGATTAGGTTAAAAAAATGTAAATGTATTGAGTTGAATGCAATATTGGACAATAGAAACGCTGTGAAATTGTATCAAAGTCTTGGATTCTACACTATTGAAAAAACAGAGAGAAGAAGTTACCGAATTAACACCTAACATAACACATAACACACAACACATAACACATAGGCACGCACCCCTTTCAATCGCAGAGATCTATCTAAGCATCTATCTAAGCATCAATCTAAGCATCAATCCAAGCATCTTACTAAAGGCCCAATAAGTCGGTTAGATACTTCCTGTATGCTTCTTCGGAGTATCCCGCGGGGAAAAATTCCTTTGTATACTCTCGAAGATCTTCTGGGGTGATTGCCGAGTTCTGCCTGCGATGGGAAAGATAGGTTGAATTTATCAGCAGCATCATTTCTTCCGCAAACCACGCCGATGACGTGGTCGCCTGCTTCCGATGCGCCACGCGAAACGGCTTCCATCGTGCCGATATAGCCGCCGGTCATGACGCTGTGTCTGCGCTCTGCGAGAAGTTTTCCTAGCATGAGGATATCGTTATAAGCGGGGGAGTTGGGTTTGGGGGCTGAGCCGCCGAAGATTGTTATGTTCATAAAAGATGCTCGTTATTTGATAGTTGTTGGTCAACCGTAGGGGCGACCCGTTTTGATGAAAAGGAAAATCTTATTTTTGACAGGATACGAAATATGAGAAGAGCACTTCTAACAAAAACAAAGGGTCGCCCTTACATTGATCAATCCCATTCTCTTTTCGCGTTCACTTCCAATTTATCCAAAATCGCCTTTTCCAAATCAATCTCGGCAACATCCGCCAATTTTAGCAGATAGAGAGCTACATCGGCGAGTTCTTCGGCGAGATTTTCTTTAATGAAATCTTCATCCCATTGGAAATGTTCGAGAATTTCCGAGGCTTCTAGGCTGAGCGAAATCGCCAAATTGCGCGGCGTTTGCGGACGTTTGTTATCTTCCGCGTACCAGCCCTTCGAACGGACGAAGTCGTGCATGAGGGTGGTGAGTTCGGATAGTTGCATGGTTAAGGTTTAATGTTGAAGGTTGGAAGGTTTAATCTTTTTTCCAAACAGCCAACGATTTCTTAAGGCAACTTAGTTTTAAGGAAAAGGGTGGGACGCGTTGCATATAGTCGGTATAAAGACTGCCGTATTTTTCGAGGGTCTCTTTTTCTTCAATGACGAGAACGAACCAAAGTGCCGCCGCCACTCCCCAGCCGGATGCTGAAATAGCAAAGACCAAGCCGCTTAAAAGCGCGAGAGCGAGTGGAAATAATGCTAAGCCGAAGTGCATCGAATGGCGCATACAGCCGAAAATCCCAAATTCGGTGAATTTATCGGGCCAAAAATGCTCGTGGGCTTCTTGATGGGCGAATCTGGCTAAAGTGCGTCCGCCCGTGCTGGAGAGGAAGAGGGAGTAGATGAGCAGAATCCCGCCGAGAATGCGAGCGAGAAACAACCATCCGCCCGCCAGTTTGGCAGGATAGAAATATGCGGGGGCGAAGGAGAGTCCCCAAACGATGAGCCAAAAATAGAATTTCCAGAGGCGTTTTAGGTCTTTAAGTTTTGTTTTCATTATTTTTTTCCTGTTTGTATAAATCTCTGATTAGTGATTAATATCTCCGTATCGTAAAATCGTAAATGACTTTGAATACATCAACATGAAGATATGTTAATAAAAATGGGTTTTTAGCTATAAAAAATTTTTGCATAATTATTCAATATTAAGTCCAAAAAAAACATTCAAAATCTCAAAAAAGTTTTCATAACCTCAAAATAAAATGAATTTTTATAGGTGTTTTTGAATGATCTTTTGAATGATCTTCCAACTTAATTGACCAAAAGGAAAAAATTGTCAATATTTTGGAGTAAAGCCCCATTCCTTTTTCTCTCCATATCGATACATCAGATAGGCCACAATCCCATAAATTAATCCCATTAGGATAAGGAGAAATACCCAATCTAATTCTTGGGGCCATAACCCATATAATAAAGGATTAGAACCAACTATAAGTATAGAACCTGCAAAAAGCCATATGACTACTGTTATAGTATATCCCCCACACCCTACGAAGACAATTTTAGTAATCAAGTCTTTTCGGGTTGATTTCATTATATAATATCTCATTATTAGCAGTGAAGGAAATAGCATAGTATAAAAAATTGTTTTAACCAAGCTAAGAATATCCAGCAAAAACAATAACCAAAGAAAAAACGTGCTCGTAGAGAGTGCCCCAATATTTACCCAAACCCAATTTGCCTTATAATTTTCCCAAAAATTCATGATTTGTAATTTGAAATTCTTCACTTCAGAATCTTGTTCTTTCAAATTTTGCTCTTCACCATTCATTTAATCATCTCTTTATGATTATATCATATGTTCCTATAAAAATAATGAAGTATGAAAATATAAAGGTAATCAGATGGGGTATTTATGGATCTTGCTTGTTTTTAGCGAATTATTTGATAGAAATTGTAAAAAAAAGATTATTTATGGGAATTGGAATTGGAATCCAATAATTCTTTACTTAGGGGTTCCGTATCCAGCAATTCTGGTTGATCGGTATTGTTATCGGTATCGGTATTATTATCGGTATCGGAATCGATATCTTCTAATGAATCGAGGTCATCCTCAGGTTTCCGCCTTAGGGCTTTGATTTCATCACCCATCCAAATCAGCAGCATAATAAACTCTGGGACGAATTTGTGCATCACCAAAACGCATGCAACAGCAATAAAAGAACTGGCTGAAGAAATAGGATAGTGAATATCTTCCCAATCGAACCCAATCTGGTAGAGATACAATTGCAAGATCATACGCAAAACATTCACCACATAAAAGATCAAGGTCGTTACAAAAATAGCCCAAAATTTCCGTATCCAAATTGTTCGTTTGATTTCTGGATCACTGGATGAAGGAATACATAGAATTACCGCAGTGAAAATAGCGATTGCGTGTACACCGGTGCAGATACTCTCAAAATAAATGCGCCCTAATCCAAAGTTGTTAATATCATCGATCTGGAAATAATAAGGGGTGGTTGCAAAGTTCGGGTTAGTGTTAAACAATACAACGCTATTCGTTCCTGTTATCAAATTCAGAAGCCATCTAGTTATCTCGGCAGTTATGTGGTGCAACTAAATCCAGTCGTGTGAAAACCAGACGGTCAAAGCGATTATGGGAGCCCCCACAAAAAGGATTATAACTGACAGCCAATCGAAATCGTAATAATTTTTTTCGTATTCTATTCTTCCTAAGTCGGTTTAACTGATAATTTAACGTATTAAACGGACCTACATTACAAAAATGAAAAAAGGGTTAAAGTCTTTACGGTAATTTTACTCCGATTATCCGATAGTAAAGAACTTTGCCCGACAACTCAAATTTGGATTACTATAAGCCCGTCAAGATGAAAAGGTAGTTTACTTATTTTCTTATTTACATGTTTACTTATTTTCTTATTTACTTATTTTCTTATTTTCTTATTTACATGTTTACTTATTTTCTTATTTACATGTTTACTTATTTTCTTATTTACTTATTTTCTTATTTTCTTATTTTCTTATTTACATGTTTACTTATTTTCTTATCTACTCTTTTTTTTATATCATGGAAAGCTTATAGGAGTGTGAGGAAGTTGAAGAAGCGGAACAAAAACCAAAAACGCACTCCATCCAAGTACCCTAATCTTAAACCACTGTGGATGGCTATTTTCTCTGACATCATCGGGTTCTCGCTGCTTATTGCCGTTACCCCCAATTTCACAACGCTCTTCGGTATTTCTTTCCTACAAGTGAGTCTCATATCTTCAGCCAATGGATTGTTCTCTTTTATTTCCGCCCCAATTTGGGGAAAATTGTCAGATAAGTACGGGAGAAAACCCCTATTGCAAATCTCCCAGTTAGGAACATTGCTAGGCTTTGCAATTTTGGCCTTTTCTGGATCCTATGAGATGATTATCATATCCAGAATCGTGGACGGCATCTTTGGAGGTAATTTCCCCATAGCCAAGGCATCCATAAACGATGTTGTGGAACCTAAAGATATGGCGCGGGAGATGACAAATATGGGAATTGCCCACAATCTCGCTAACCTTTTTGCCCCTGCATTGGGTGGTTTCTTATATATTCAATTTGGGTTAATGGGGCCCGGTTTGGCGGCAGCATTTACATCCATTTTCACCCTTACTCTTACGTATTTCAAATATAAAGAAACCGCTCCGATTAAAATTGGGATCATTGGCAATGAAGCAAAATCAACATCACAAACAGAACCAGAAACAGAATCGAAACCAGAAACAGAATCGAAACCAGAAACAGAATCGGATATGGAAAAGATATCGAAATCTAATCCGAAACCGGATAATATTCATGGAATGGCACCAATGGATCGTGAAAAATGGTATAAGAATCCTTCATTGATTAGAGCACTATCGATCATGGGCTTTTCCTCCTTCGGATTCATGACCCTAATTTCGAATTTTGCCAATTTCGCATACGCTAAATTCTCATTGGATGCAACTACCCTCGGACTGCTCCTGATGTTAACAGCGGTTGTCCAGGTAATTACACGGTTTACGATATATATACCCCTCTTGAAAAAATTAGGAGAATATCTCTTGGCCTTGATTGGATTTGTTATTTATCTCATTGTTTTTATCGCATTTTACTTTTTGACCGAGTTATACCAATTTGTGGTGATTTTGGTATTTTTCAGTTTAGCCACCAGCGCTACCCGTGGTTCTATGACATCATTCATCAGTAATCTGGCAAATCCATGGGAACGCGGAAATGTCCAAGGCATTGCAACATCCCTCGACACCTTTGCCCAAATCATAGGACCCCTAATCGGAGGTACACTTTTGACCTATTTCGATTTGAAGTGGTTCACATCCGTGAGTTGGGTGTTTATGTTAATTGCGTTGGTATTACTGGTCACGGCAAAACAAATGCGCCACGATCTTAGCCAGAAGAATGAAAATTTCCATAAAGTTCAACTTAATCACAAAGCCAAAAGCGAAGCCCAGCCCTAAGCACCATTTTCCAAATAGGAATTCCAACTTTTTTCAGCCCTTCTTTCAAACATTATGCGAACTTTTTTACCCTTTAATGAGTATATACATATATTATGACAGTACCCGTAGGAATGGAAGACACTTTGACTGGGATGATTTTCGAAATTGCCATCTTCGTGCTCTTTCTTGGTCTTTTGGCGCTCATGTGGCGTCACTATCTGCTTCGTAAGACGAGATATACCAAGCTTATGTTTTTGATGTTTGCATTCTTTGCAACTGCTCTACTCTTCTCATGGATATCAAAAGCAATTAATCTTTATCTTGAGGCTCCCACTTTTGACGATATAGACCCAAATATGCCGGGCTATCTATTCATCTCCCGAATATTGCAATTTAGGGTGAGTTTTGCCTTTATTGTAATGGCTATTTATGTCACACAACTATTCCGAGTTGCGGTTTTTGAAACCAAGAATGCACAAAAGCAAAACCTTGGAATTGGAATCTACAGTCTGTTTGTGGTGGTTTATTCGCTGTTAGTGGTTGTTCAGGGCAATGTATTATATGATGTCTTGGCGTTCTTGTTTGTAACGATTGATCTATGCTTGGTTTTTATTCCCTTTGCAGTCGCTTCTTTGAAAGTGCGCAAAAAAATGACAGATCCCATATATCGGAAGGCTTCTCTCGCCCTAGCCATAATGGCTTTTGCCTTTATCTTTATTTTCGTAGGTTTTCTCACAGATCGGATTCTAATTATGACAATTCGACCAGAGGGGTATACATTCTTCTACTATGCGGCTTGGATCTCGGCCATCCTAGGGTCGGTCTCAGCCTATCTTGGATATGTTCGTCCGGGGCAGAAACAAAAATTGCAGGAAGTAGCGGACGCCACCGAAACAACCGAAGCAACAGAAGAATCCGAAACAACCGAATCAACACAAGGATGAATGAAAAGATAATTTAGTAGAAATTTGTCTTCTTTTTTCAATAATTCCTATTTTTTCAATTTCTTCTCAATTTCTTCTCAATTTCTTCTCAATTTCTTCTCAATATCTTTTCAATATCTTCTCATTACCTTGCAAACTATAATCCTCGGGTAATTTTCTGGGTGAATCTAAATTGGCCAGGGGTCAGACTTCTTTCCAATGCTGTGTTGTAAATCATCAGCTGCAAAATTATTATTTCGACAATGGGGGCCAAGAAATGATTTCCAATATTGATATCATTGGAATATATGATAATTTTGGGATTTGTGCGAATTTTCTCATCGATCAACGCCAGTTTTTGGGTAGTTATGTAGAATAGGTTTCCAAAACTCCATTTTTCGATAAGATTTCTAATGAAGCGATTGTCCAATGAATGATCTCTGTCAGATGATGATATAATTATCAATTTAGAACGTTCGGTCAGACATTCGATTCCCCCGTGTCTAAAGGTGGAAATTGATGAGGCTTCCGAATGTATCTTGACAATTTCTTTGAAATTTAGCGCAGCCTGATGTGCAGTTGATAATGAGACCCCCCTCGCCAATATTTGAATGAAATTGAAATCATTTCCGAATAACTTGTTAACTCCCTGAACCGGTTGCATTATTTTCTCTAAGGATTGATTGGATTGA
>JABCSI010000322.1 GCA_018238965.1 Promethearchaeota archaeon | reverse complement strand
GACTTTCTATTAGATACTTATTGCTCTTGTTCTCTGGTGTATTTTAGTGCGAGTTAGCTTTTAGGGGATTTTCTTTATAGTTTTATCTTTCATTCATCATCCATTCATCATCCATTCATCATACGTGATATGAAATTTTCTTTCTTTTCGGGTATGTTGTTGTGGATTCAATCCCTCTTAGCCGCACCATCCCATGTTTTTAACAATGTGGACGTTTACATGCTGAAAGCGGTTCAAGTAGGTTTGGGGTTGATGCTGACGGCCATTGGAATCGGTCTATTTGCCATTTCTAAATTGCGACATTCCACCGATTGAGATCTGGTGCGTAGTGACTATATTTTGTAGTTTAATTTTTTTTATTTCATTCTAATAATTATAGCAGACAATAAAGAAAGATAGAGGAGTTATTTATATGGTAAAGAATATTGATCTAATAAAAAATGAGCCCCCTTTTGAAAAGGACGTGCGAAAGTCAATATTGGACAGAGAATTTTGGAAATTTGATAACTATAATGGGCCTAAAGAGAATTTCTATCAAATCTGGACGAAGGAATATATTTCCGCGCTCGCCAATTACATTTCCGCAAGATATGACAAATCCGACATCATTCTTGAGGTGTGCGCGGGCGAAGGATTGCTAACCCTTTACCTAAATCAAATTCTTCCCCATCGAATAATCGCAACGGATTCCCACAAATGGATAAAAAAATTCACTTTTCCTCCGTTTGTAAAGAAATATTCCACGGAGGAGGCAGTTACTCATTTTTCTCCGAAGTTAGTTTTGGTTTCCTGGTTGCCCCTTAATCTAGATCTCACTCCACTTTTCCGTTCGTGTGGTTCGGTCCATGAATATATTGTAATTGGTGAAGCAAAAGGTGGTTGTACAGGAAATGAACAAGTTTTTGAATCCCACGAAGGATTTTATCAAGAGGATATTCTCAAAGAAATCGGGCATTACTGTAAATCCGATTACATACTTCAGTATTCATCCTTTGAGGATATCAGATGGCATTCAAAAACCACAGCATTTAGAAGAATAAAGTAAAGTAAAAAAACTCGATTTTCCTAATCAATAGTAAATATAGAGAAAAAAAAGTCTTTGAATCACTCTACAAACTTAAAAGACTTAAACAAATATCATTCCGACAAGCATTCCATACAGCATTGTTACGCCGAAAATAATTGCAAAGGCGATTACGATACTTAGGAAAGATTGCCAGTATTTTGCGTCGGTATAACCAACCATACCAATCATCAGAGCGATATTAAAGAGCAACCAGAACACAATGGACAACATGGCAAAGTCTGGCAATAACCAGCCAAGTAATAAACCAACAATATCTCCAATGATTGACCAAATAATGGCCGCACCCCACACTCTGAACGTTCCAACGATACCGGGTTTGGCTTTAAAAATTCGCATAACTAAGGCCAAAATAATTGCAAATACAAACGTTCCAACCAAAAGACCACCGAATTCTGCAATTGCCGCATTAAATCCGGTTAATTCCAGATTCGCGAAACCGCTTGAACCCCCGTTTCCTTTGAAGAATGCAACAGTTGTTCCGAACAAAACACTTATCAAAATCATCAATACGGCTGGAATCGTGTCCTCTTCGTTCTTTCCGACCTCACCCATATCTTTTCGACTAAATTTCAAACCAGCTAACATCATGCTTACTAATGGCATATGTTATACTCTGTGCTAAGGATTTATAATTATTTTCAAATTGACTATTCAAAAATGAGGAATTGAATACACGTACGTCACCCAACTATATAAAACCTTCATTTCCTTTATAATAGCAAATGGAACACTTATTTAATCACATAATTTAATCACATAATGTGATATTCGTTGACACTTCCATTTGTGGGATCAAGGTTTTTAACTTGGGAAGATATTGTTTCGAAGAGAACGTATGAACGAAGAACGCATGATTGAAGAGCAAAAGACTGATGCACAAAATATATCCTCCACTCGCTTGAAACAATTGTGGAAAATATCCAAATATAGCTACCGCGAAGTTTTTCTTGATTCCCAATTGAATATGGCGGGCTCCCAGCAGTCCCGTGTTCTGGAGCAGATGGAAAAAAATCAGCACTACATGAACATGCAAGATATTGCTATGAAAATTGTTCTCGTCATTTATATCGGCGGGATGATATTCCTCCCCATTCAAGCATTTAAGAAAATCGATGTTGCCATTAGCAATGGAGTATCGATGGATTGGGTGTTGTGTGCGGGAACCTTGGTGGTGGGTCTTTTTTTCCTGAGCGAAATGCTCTTGATCGTATCCTTTGGTCTTTTTTTTGCCTCGGGGTTGTTGTCGGGAAAATTTTTGGAATGGTTTATCACTTTACCCTTCAGCAAGGAAGATATTAGAATTATTTCGCTATTTTCGTTTTTCCATGGGCTTGATGCACAAATAGTTACTCTTTTCTTCGTTCTCCCCATTGGAATTGCAATTGCAACCCAAAGCCTAGTTTTGACTCTTCTCAGTGTTGTGTTCTCTTTCGGAAATGTGGTTTTGTGTTTTGGTGTCTTGGTGCTCCTGGGAGAACGCGTTCACCGTGTTTTGGATGAAAACCGACCCGTAACGAGGAAAAATGACATTACCCGAGTATCTATTCTTGCCAGCTATGTGATAGTTCTAATCGGAGGGATAATCGGTATTGAAATGGCCTTTCTTTATATTGATCCCCTGTTTAATGCGATACCCGCCAATCTGGAATTTGTTTCATTGCTCAACAATCTATGGGCCCTAATCCCCTTTCCGTTTAATAATTCATACATCCTGGTATATTTCTATCTGAGAAATCCCACAAATTCGATCCTAAACATTTCTTTGATGTTGATTGGAATTACGTTGCTTGTATTGATGATTGTCCTTATTTATCGGAGAACTAAGAGTCTATTAACCAATTTGTTGTGGAATACCCAAAAAGCAGCAGAAGGCGCTAAAAAGATGGGAAATCTTCGTGAATCGACCACTTTTGAGGATGTTGGTGTTGAAACCACCTCCCCCGCCAAGGCTTTCTTTATCAAGGATCGGAACATGGCAACCCGCGACATGCAAATGATCATGCTCATGATAATGCCCGTAATCCTGCCCCTAATGTCCTTCTTCATGATGGCCTTCATTCCCGAAAGCGAGGGCATGGGTGATTCCGATTTGCTATTCATGAATTTCACGATGAATTTCTCGTATCTGTTGATGTCTGCCGTAATGATTGTATGGGGGCTTGTAAGCGTAGAAACCACGGGAGCATCAATCTTAGGTGCCTTACCCGTCCGAGTGCGGGATCAAGCCAATAGTAAATTAAAATGGCTATTTTTGATTCTACTAGTATCCTCCCTTATTCAGGGATTGATTTTTCTCGGAAAACCGGTTTTTTGGGACAACCTACTACTAACTGCCCTGTGTTTGCCCTTTGGATTCATAATTGGTGTATTTACTCTGCAAATGAAGGCCAAACTATTCGGAAAAATGAAATATAAGTATGTTCTGGATGATGTGCATATCAAAAATAAATTTTGGAAATGGTTTCTAATTATTGCGGTAATGACGGTAGTTTACGTGATTCTTCTAGCGGTGATCGGATATATTACCCTCTCTGACCCCCAATCATCGAATCAAAGATTAATGGTCGTTATGGGAGGCATGGATTTGGGTTTTGGAGCGTTGGCTTGGGTTCTCTACAATCGGATGTTTCCCAGATGAATTATGTCAACTAAGCTTAAGGCATTATATACTACAAATCAACCGTCAGATTTTGGGTAATTGTGGGTGATTTTGTGATTTTGATTTACTTTGTTATTGTTCGAAATTTATTCCTCAATGTTTATATTGATGAAGTTTTCCACCTACAATATGCACAAGAAACTTTTACCAATTGCCATTTCACTTCTTATAATTGGCGCAATTACAACATCAACTGTATTGTTTCTTTTTCCCTATGACCCTTACAATCCACCGCATTTAGATGATACTGGCTCATCCTCTCAAGGAATTCAAGAAGTAGTAAATGCAAATAATCAATTTGCTTTTGATTTGTATTCAATAATTGATGAATCTGAAGAATCTGAAGAAGAAAATATTTTTTACTCCCCCTATTGCATTTTTTCTGCATTGGCAATGACCTATGAAGGCGCTAAGGGACAGACAGCAGATGAAATGAAGTCAGTTTTTCACTTCCCTGAAAATGATGTATTAAGACCTAATTTTGCCGCAATCTACAATGGTATTAATGAAGGAACTAAAAGTTTTGAATTGAGAACTGGAAATGCGTTATGG
>JABCSI010000072.1 GCA_018238965.1 Promethearchaeota archaeon | reverse complement strand
AAAAATATCAGGAGATATATAATGCAAAGAGAACTTATAAAAATTGAGGATACAACAGCCAATCCGGCTCCATTAGGATTAATTGGGTTTGGAATGACAACAATACTATTAAATCTGCATAACGCAGGGGTATTTGAGCTGAATGCAATGATCATAGCAATGGGAATGCTAATGGGTGGAGTTGGCCAAGTATTTGTGGGCTTAATGGAATGGAAAAAGGGCAATACATTTGGAACAACGGCTTTTGGAGCATACGGTTTCTTTTGGATATCTTTGGTGGCTATCTGGCTAATGCCAAAAATGGGATTAGCAACAGCTCCCGATGCTTTTTCAATGGGGTTTTATCTTTCACTTTGGGCATTATTTACCTTGGCAATGTTTATCTGCACCCTCAAAATGAATAAAATTACTGCTTTTGTGTTTGGCTCACTATTAGTACTTTTCATACTATTGGCATTAGCTGATTTCACCGGTATAAAAATCATTAAAACAATTGCCGGAATCGAAGGTATTATCTGTGGCTTAGCTGCTACATATGCTTCTGTAGCAGCAGTGATAAATGATGTTTATGGGAAAAATATCTGCAAAGTATAGCTATCTATAGCTTGTTAATGTATAAAAATAAGCGACTCCGGATGAAATATAGGAAATATCGTGCGAAACGTTTATTGAAGGAAAGTTTGGATATAGCTATTTTGGCGGATAAGCTGGAACAAGCTTCATTATTCAGCAAAGCGCGTGGAAAATGGACAAAGGCAAGAAATATCTATGAAAAATCCCAAAAAATTAATGCTGAATTCCTCCAACAGGCCTATGTCTCTCAAATTATCGTGCTGATTAAGAAAAAGATGGGATATAATTATTTACTTGAGGGAATCTTCTTGAGTTCCAATGCTTGGAAACTTTTTCAGCAGAAGAAATATGCAAAAGCAATCAAGGAATTCAAACAGGCAAATCAAATAGTAGAGAAAGCTATAAAATACATTGAAGATCAAGAGAGACAGGATCAGCAGTTTGGATTTTCCATCAAAATCTCCCTTCTATACGATATCTTGAAACTCTACCAGATGATCATTCAGCAAATCGAAATGGAAGAAAAATATAAGAAACAGGCCAATATTTACCAAAATAACCTCGATCTTCGTGAAATTTTTGATAAAATAGACACCGCGCTAAAGGAGATCAATGAAGTCTTCTGGATTTATAGCCAATCGTGCATAATGGAAGAAAAGAAAGAAAATCAAGAGAAAATCGATGAACTCTTTGACACAAAACTAACGCAATCTCTTCAAACTTTTGCTAATCTTCAAGATCGCTTGACTTATCTCATTCAATATCTTCAAGCCCCCGAAAATGAAAATAAACTCCCGGATTCCGCCTATTCGATTATGAATTTTGATATCTCATCAAAGGTACCCTCCTCGAATTCGGTAAACGACCAGAATGACAAAACAATGGTTAAAATAATCCGTGAATATGAGTATATGGGGGGAAAAATCCGGTTCAAGGTCGGCTTAGTGAATACGACTGGAAAAGTATTAACAAATCTGGCATTACGATTCGATTTACCGAATGCCCTAAAGTGGATCATTCATGAACCCAGTTATACCCGAAGAGGAGATACCATTCTCATATCAAAATTGGGAGGTAACGAAAAAATCGCCATCTCCTTATATCTAGAGCCCATCAATTGTTTGGAAAGTGCAATTAATGCCACATTAACCTATTTCGATACCCAGGATCGGCCCCAAGCAGTGATCATGCCCACAAAAAAAGTTTCGATAACGTGTCCGATCTTTTTCACACGGGAAGATGCAAACATGGCTCGAGTCAAAAGTATCCAACAAAAGCTCAAGTATAACGACAAAAAAATCTTTCCAATGATGACAAATTCCAATAATGAATTGATATTTAACCACATCTTGGATACTGTGGGCACTCACGACGTTAAGTTGGTGGATCGAGAGTTTTCTTCAAGCAAAAATTCAGGGGAAGCATGGTTTTATGGAATCACAAAGGTGAAAAAACAGAAAATGGTGATTCGATTGGTGATGGATTCAACCCATCAAATTCTCGAGGTCAATGTGAATGGTGACGATCAAGAACCCATTACAGGACTATTGGCAGAATTAGAAGGGCAAATCCGTGAAAAATTGATTATGCGCAAAGTAATTACCGATGGTTCAACTTTCAATGACATCAATATGGCAGTTTTAATGGGAAATTGTCCCTATTGTAATGGGCCAATAGGTCCAGAATGGATTGGAATCTATAAAAAGGGAGAAACTATTACCTGTAAATATTGTGATGTGGCAATAATTCCCTATTAAATGATTTTTTTATGTTAAATTTGTCTAACAAACTTGAATATTTTTTAAGGATTATGATTTGTCCAGAGATTAACAATATTTCGAGCGTAGTCATCAATTTGATCCAGAATCTTCTTGTAATAGCGCCAAGATTCCCCATAAGGGTCTTCAACATCTCCAAAATCCCCTGCAGCAACTGTGAACGGTATGATTTGCAACTCACGCTTTTTTAATTGCTCAAAATCCAAATGGTGGTAATATGTTTCAAGAATATGCTGTATCATATAATTTTCCATAACCAAAATTAGGTCATATTTATCTAAAAACTCCCCAGATACAGGTTTAGCACGAAATCCTTGAGTATTTATCTCTTTTTGATTTAAATATTTAACGGAATTCGAAGACATAGGACCATGTCCAGCATGAATCCCAGCGGAATCAAAATGAATTGACGATATTTGAGGATTTTCCGATTCTTCTGCGTATTTCCTTAACATAAATTCCCCAACTGGGCTTCTACAAATATTTCCGAAACAAATTACCAAAACGGAATGTGGAACCTCGGGCATAATTTGATTCAGAATTCATAATCTATAATTTTTCACTTTTTTGAATTAACAATGAAATTATGATTATTCAAACGAATTAATTAATAATCCCACCCGCTCATTTTATACATATGGATGAGAAAAATCCACCTAACGTATTCTTTGATCATGATCCATCTCTGGTAATGCCCAATATCCCCGAAATTAAACAGAAATTGACGGAAATTTTTGGAGAAGATCACGTATCCACAGACTTCGCAGATAAAATCGCGTATGGGAAAGATTACTGGCTTATCAGCAATATGATGAACCTAGAGGGAAAAATTCCCGCTTACCCCGATATGATTGTCTGGCCGGAAAACATTGAAGAAATATCACAATTACTTAAATACGCTAACCAACATAAACCTCCATTGCCCGTTATCCCTTATGGAGAAGGATCTGGAGTGGTAGGAGGCGCAATTCCCATTCACGGCGGAATAACCGTGGACATGAAACACTTCACCTCTATCGAAATCAATGGTATCAATATGACTGCTAAAATTGGGGCGGGAGTAAATGGGAAAACTTTAGAGAGATATTTAAATAAACGAGGCTATCGCATGGGACATATCCCCCAATCATTGCACACCAGTACTATTGGAGGGTATTTTGCACACCGTGCTGCAGGGCAATTTAGTGGAAAATATGGAAAGTTTGAAGATATCGTCAAGGCATTTGAATTAGTCCTTCCCTCTGGGGAAATCATCGAATCCAAATTTTCACCCCGGGCCTCTGTTGGACCTATGATAGAAAACATGTTTTTAGGATCTGAAGGCACCTTGGGAATCGTTACCAATGTAACTTGTCGAATTTGGCCATTTCCCGAGAAACAAGCGGGATTATCATTCGTGTTTCCCACATTACAGGCTAGTTTAGATGCTATTCGGATAACCCTGCAAGGACAGATTAATCCGGCAGTTATACGTATTTATGATGTATTGGAAACCAAACGGCATTTCGGTAAAACGGAAAAAAGGTCCAAGAATAAACTGATGGTCATTTTTGTTTGTGAAGGTCCTACGGAATTAGTCGATTTGGAACTTAAAATTACACGACGAAATTGTATCACCCATGGAGGGATTGAATGCGGTGATGGACCCGTAGAACATTGGTTTGAAACGCGATTTGTGGTGAAGGAATCGTCAGAATTTGCACCCTATGGTTTGGTCTTCGATACTGTTGAAGTGGCAATTCCGTGGGATAAAACCGATGAACTCTATACACGCGTAGTGAAACGGATTATGGAGGTCCCAGGGGCCATGATGGCTTCGGGTCATGCATCTCATTTTTATCCGACTGGTGTGTGCTTCTATTTTACGTTTACGGCGGTACCTCGAAAAGGACAATCACATCTAAACATATATAATCAATGCTGGGATGCGACGATCGAAGCCACACTGGAAATAGGTGGCACCGCGGCTCACCATCATGGCATGGGTTTAAACCGAACTCGGTGGATGCACTTGGAACATGGCTCAGTATACCCATTGTTTCAAAAGATTAAGCGATTATTGGACCCGCAGAATATTCTAAATCCGGGTAAGCTATATTCGGAGAATACCTCGCAGGATAACACGGATCTCGCATATTATACACACCAAAAATTGAATAATCCAACCAATCAAGATCCAAACACCAAAGGAAGCAAATAAGATGGAGATCTTCAAAAAACTTGCCAAATACACGTGGATAATTGATATCTTGAAGGATATGTCCAAGGAAGATCGATCAAACTTTCTCGACGGATATAAGCAGCGAAAAACATTTTACACGATGGAAAATATTCAAGCAAATCTAAAAGACTTGCTAGCTTGCGCAAATTGTCCTAATATGTGTCGATTCGACTGCCCAGCTTTGGATGTTACCAAGCGTGAAACTTATTCCCCAGCAAAAAAAGCCCAATTAGCCTACTTTGGCGCGATGGGGCATATCCCTCTAACAGATCCCAGCGTGCAGAATGCACTGTATGCTTGCACAACTTGTGATGCATGCCGTGAATGGTGCCCCATGGATATTTCCACTGGGGATCTCTTGGTGGAAATGCGACAAGAATTGGAAAAGCGCGAACTCATTCCCGCCCGATTACATGGTTTGGGAGATAATGCTGATAAATCTGGTACAGTGTTTGAAGAAACGCCATTTCTTGCTGACTCTGAGTTTAATATTAATATGCCCAACCCCGAGATATTCTTCTACATTGGGTGCATGGATATTAAACATCAACCCAAAACGGTCCGTGCTACCATCAATCTGCTGCAGCATCTAAAAATTCCGTTCTGTACCTTCTTGGAAGAGCGCCAATGCTGTGGTGGTCCGATATATAAAGCAGGATATCGCTCAAAAGCTCACAAGATTGCAGAACAAAACCAGAAGTTAGTAAAAGCATCTAAAGCAAAACTCGTTATTACAAATTGTCCCGGGTGCTTTTCCGCACTGCAAAAAACCTACAAGGAATTAGATTTATCCCTGAATATTAAGGTGCAGCATTCCGTGGAATTTTTCCTGGAAAAGATCCGTAATGGAGATTTAAAGCCATCGAAATCCATCAATAAAACCATCACTTTCCACGACCCCTGTTTGATTTCGCGCACCTCTTCGCCAAAATCCCACGTTTCAGATTTTCGGGAATTATTCCGAGCAATTCCTGGACTAACCTTAAAGGAAGTAAGTTTGCACGGGAAGGAAACCCGGTGTTGTGGTATGGGGGGAGGATACGCCGTCTCAAATCCCGACAATGCAATGAAACTCCACGTGGATCGCTTGCAACAATTACAAGAACAAGAAACCGATTGGATAGTCTCCGGTTGTCCTACTTGTGAATTTGCTTTGCAGAAAGCACTAAATACTCAAACTGCCCCTGCCGACGACATTTTGGATTTTATTGAAATTTTGTGGAAGAGCGTGAGCCCTTAATTTAGTTCCATTACAATCAGATACTTTTTTTTTGGAATCCGCTTTTTTCTAACTTTCGGTCTCCATACTTAGAGCTAGTTTTTATACCCCCATTTCTAATATTGGACTATGAGTTCAGAGAGCGGAAATTCGGATACAGTGTTGAAGTTCACGGATTATACCCCTTTAGATTCGTCTAACAAACAAACATGGGATATTTTGGAACTCTCTCCTCTGGGAATTACCCTACGCACATTTACCTCTACAGAGATTTTCATTCCCGCTGATGAAATTACTAAAATTAATTTTAACTTCGGAATGAAGCACTGGGTATTTCTAATTCGCTCAAAATCCCGCAAAAAGGTAAAATTCTTCTTTCCATTGAACATCCCTGATTACCCTGCGCCGATCCTTCTCATCTCCAAAATAGACCGCTTCATTTCTGAATATTATCAATTGCACCTCAAATCGAATGTTCCATGGTTAACCCGAACCCAATCCGAGCTCTCACCAGAAGTTGAACATGTCTTATCTTCTGGGGAAATTCACGGACTTACCAGCAAGGAGCAAAAAAAATTGGTTGAGGATGCCCTTCCCCCGGGCTTTAAAATCTTCAAAAAAAGCCTCCTCATATGTGAAATTATCTGTGTAATCGCCATTGTGGTGGTGGTGGTTTGGCAAATTTTCGGCACGTAGATTTTCGGGGAATAACTTGATTAATCTCAAAAAAAATTATATTTAATTTGCACAATCCTCTTATTCTTCGTTTTCCAGTGAAAATCGCCACCCACAATAATACTCCGCGGGATGGGGATCCGGGGGACAACAAATACATTCGGTGGTGATTCTACTATCGATAGCACTGGCAAATAACCCATATTCGACAATACCTACTTCCTTACATGGAAAATCGGGTAGTCCTCTCCGATTTCGGGCGGTTTGGACACGGCACTTATTCATATGGAATTCACACGATGTTTCGGTAATATTCACGGTTTCCTGAATGTTGATGTTCGCATAAATACGGTATTTCAAGGCTTCCACC
Organism: Promethearchaeota archaeon; assembly: GCA_018238965.1. Classification (GTDB taxonomy): domain Archaea; phylum Asgardarchaeota; class Lokiarchaeia; order Sigyniarchaeales; family Promethearchaeaceae; genus Harpocratesius. The sequence goes on along the minus strand of JABCSI010000072.1, from coordinate 7,250 downwards.
AATCCAGCAATTCCAGGGCTTTCAGATAACTGCAGGAATGCTTTGATCCGCTTCGCTTCAATAACGGTGAATTTCCGCCAGGCTGCAACATCGTATTTCATCGCAGTTTTGATATCGGTGTCCTGTTCTACAGCTTGGAACCAGAGCCCGTCGTGGGCCAGCCAATTTTTTGATATAATTTCGATGTAATCCAGTAATTGATCTCGGGACAGATTCTGTAAATCATCTCTCATGTGTTTGATTAGCAATAGGGTAAATAAAAAATTTCGTCGTATTTCGTCGTCCAATATATCTCCACATTAACACACTCTTATTCACCCACTAATAACCCAATTTTCGTCGTATTTCGTCGTCCAACATATCTCCACATTAACACACTCTTATTCACCCACTAATAACCCAATTTTCGTCGTATTTCGTCGTCCAACATATCCCCACATTAACACTCTCTTATTCACCCACTAATAACCCAATTTTCGTCGGCTTTAGTATTCGCCCAACAATATCAGTTATTCACCCACTAATATGGATGCAGATAATAAAATTTTCGTCGTATTTTCAAAATTTTTCGCAATAGATTTAGGTCATAGGGGGCTTAATTAAACATAAGAGGGTAAACAAATGACTCAAGCCAATACATGGGCCTTAGTGCTACTGAATATAGACAACATTCTCCTTAATAACTACTGGCGAAAATATTACACATATCATGAATTGGGCTGGGATGAGGAATCTATCCACCAATACCTTTCTGAAAAGGATAAAATCCTGCAAATTGCAACTTTTAATACCAATTCAGTCTCGTTTGCAGCCAGTTCGCGTAGGAATAAATTTTATAAGATCTATAATCGGGAAAATATGCTTGACCAAGATGTACCCATGGACGGGGTAGTCGACGCATTGGGGAAAATCTCAAAAAAATACCATATTTTTGTTGTCTCCGCCCGAACGAACCTGCTTGAACAGAAAACCCTGGAATCTCTCCTTAGATTATCATTTCCGGTGGACCAGTTGACGATTTATTTCAAGAAATCAATTGAAAATTTACATAAATATCGTCAAAATACCATGAAACAGATTATCCAACAATACCCCACGGGAGTTGGAATTTGTTTAAGCCCGAGCGATCGGTCATTATTCGATCCTTTCGAATTTATACCCATTGCCTTCACCTCCATCAAAAATCGAGACGATTTTCAAAATAACAGCCCGTCTTTTCAAGTAATATGTAATTCATGGCAAGATATTTTAACTTCACTTAAGTGCCAGTGAACTATCCACTCCTGATAAATGCACATACAAATAAAGTTAAATAGTAGAATCGGACGAATATAATACAGAAGGGATCATATGAGCTCTCATCGCATTTCCAAGGAAGAACGCCTTAAAAAAATGGAGGCGCTAAAGCGTCAACAAGAAGAAAAGCAAAAAACAGTTGATGCTGCCGAAGCTGCATTAGATTCGGCAAAGGTACTTGTGAAAAAGAAAAAGTTCGAAGAAGCAAAAGACAAATACTTGGAAGCTGCACAGAATTTTCGCAAAATCAAATGGGATAATGAAGCCGAGTTAGTTGAAAACGAAGCTAAGGACATGGAACTGAAGCGCCTAGATTATGAAGATCAGGTGGCTAAAATCGAAGATCGAAAGAAGAAAGCACAAAATGAATTTGATCAAAGGGCTAACGACATTTTAGCGAAAAAAGAAGAAGAACGCCGCCTAATTGAATTAGCAAAGTTGAAATTATCACCACAAATACAACGGAAAATCGACGAAGCAGCTTCAATGTTAAAAAAAGGTCAAATTCGCGAATCAAAAGGTAAATGGAAGCAAGCACTTCAGCGATATCAATTCGTTCTCGATTCATATATAGAATTGGAAAAATCTGAAGAGGAAATTTCAGTAATGAAGGCAAAAATCGAAGAATTAACAAAAAAAATTAACCCCTAAGCGTTTTTTTTACTTTTCTATTTGATCCGGATCAAATATTGCGTTGTTCGGTATTGTGTAAGAATTGTGACATACTGGGCAAGAATTATACTTGTCAATCCACCATACGGCACAAGTATAGTGGCTCATTGACCCGCAGAATTCGCATTTTATGAAATGGTCGTCAAGAACGTCCACGTTTTTATGACAAATTATGCACTTTTTGGATTCTAACCCTGAATCCTTCAAGAGATCCTCGAGCATGCTGGAATATTTGTCCCGTTCTTCCGAATATCGTCTCTTAATCTTATCGAATTCATTCATTTTCGCATCGATTTTGGAGATGCGATTACGAAGGTCCGATTCGGACAGTTTTTCGGGTTGCAAGAAATCAACAGAATGAAAGGATGAGAAGTTGGAATTTGGGGAAAACCCGGTAACGCTCTCGAAAAATTCCTGTTCAGTTTCCAAGATAGTGTTAAACTTGCCAAAGATGGTTGTGAGGGTATTGCGTAAGGTAAAACTCGCTCGATTCGTCACTTCCTCATATTTACTCGCCCATTCATCCATCATTGGTGAAATGAATACCCCTTTATCTTTGAAATCTCGAAAGATCTCTGTGATTTTGGTCCGTATTTCAATAAAATTTTGCTTGTACTGCTGAATTATAGTGATTAACTTATCCAAATCAGGCATACTGGATTCAATAAATGGGGTGGTTGTCATTTGATAATTTCTAAGGAGTGACTCCAATGATTGAACGTTTTCATCAAGTATCTTCTCAAGTTCCATTTTATGTCGATCTTCTCTTATAGAACGCGCATATTGATCGAAATCGTCCAGAGTTTGAGCAATATCACCTCGAATTTGACCAATGATCACGCGAATCGCTTTAAATGGTCGCTTAACGGTGGGAAGAAAGGATTGTTTTTCCTTCAACCAAATTTCTAAAGTCTCCAAAATATCAAATAAAACAGTTCCTTCTTTCTGGAGATCATGGCTAATTGCCATTAAATCGCCATCATGAGTTTTAGTTAGTTCTTCTTGGCGTAAACTTATATGAATATCTATTTGATTTTGTAATTCGTTTAGGGGAAGTGATTCGGGAGGAGTAGAATTTAATTTAATTTCGCGATTTATGATTAGTTCTCCGAGATACTGCACAAGATATTCCGATAACTGGTTTTCAACTATTTTTTCAGCTTTTCGGTGGCCATTCCCTTTGGAGGATTTGGCATTAAGATCGACTATGATATGATCATTTTGATACAAGAAATACAAAAATTCGGCCAATATTTCAGAAATAAGGAATGTGGGAATCGCTAGGTCTAAATCTAGTTTTAATTCGGAGAGTTGGTGAGCAGAAGGTAATAGAATTTTTTCAGAAGGATTCGAAACTGTAAAATAATGGTCAATTATATGTGCTTCATGAAAAAGATACAGGTAAGGAGGGAACGGTAGATTCTTCTGATAGGAAATCTTGAGAGTAGATTGAATTTGCGCCCAAATCGTAGGATTATGGTGGAAAGGTGCTAAGAGAGAATGGTTGTGAAAATATTCAGAAGTAAAATCGATCTGGGACAATTGGGTGGGGATATCGAAATCTCTAGATTGGACAATCTTGCTTGATAGAGATGAACTTAAGTCTAAAAATCCCTGAATCATCACACTAATTTTGTCAAAGAAAGTCATTTCGGGAAATTTGATATTCAGGGTCCGAATTATGGTAAGGCACTGCCCACAACTCTCTTGAAAGCGCAAAACTTCAATAAAAAGGGCATAGGGAAGAAAAGTATACTCATCGGAGGGTAAAATTCCTAAAAATTTCTCAATGGCTGAAAAATATTTCCGATAGATCATCCATTTCTTAATTTTGATATTCTTCTCGATTTTCTTGATTTCTGAAGCATCTAATAGAATTTTCCCATTTGCATCAATGATTTGGGATAATTTATGTTTCAATTGGGTAATAAGAAGGAAATCATTCGAATGAAGAGCCAAAGTACCCTTTTCTTTCATTATTATAGTCAATATTAAAAATGCACCATACCAAAAATACTTTCACAGTAAGTGGTTCTTCGAGATCTGTAATGGTTTTTAAGCGCAAGAAACTGGTTTTGTGTTTCGGATTAAAAAACGAATATTCAAATCTGATGAATTTCTTATTGGCTAGAATAAGTTGAATCAAAAAGTGGAAAATAAAGTGGAAAACAATCGAAATTCGAATTTTCACGGTGTGGCGTATGCGCTTGTGGTTCTTGTAGGAAATGGAATTCACCCAATAATTAATAATTCCCGCCCAGATGAATTGAATGGCTTTTTATTTGTGCTCCTCATGTCATTTTGGGAATTTATTACAAGTATGTGCATTTCACTACTTGGAAAATATAGGAAAAAGAAAGCCAACCTTCATCAAAAACCCCCAACTTCGATTCATTCCCCCATAAATCATAAGAAAAATATCGGGATCCTAATTGGTGTTGGAATGATTTTTTCGGTAGCTACATATCTTTATGTGGAAGGATTGATTAATGCAGGAGCAGTATCCGGATCTATAGCAATGAAAGCGTCTCCCATCTATGCTTTTATCATAGGGGCACTATTTTTCAAGGAGCGCCCTAAATTCGGGCAAATATTTTTTACATTCATTATACTCGTTGGAATTTATTATTTGGGAACAGAGGGAACTTGGCAAATGGATACATTCTCTTTGTGGTTTGGCTTGTTACTTCTGGTACCCCTACTATGGGTTATCGGGCACTCATTTACCAAACCATTACTTGAAAAAGGACAAGTAACCACCCTTCGTGTAATTCAAATCCGATCTGGTGTTATCACCACCATTTTGCTTATTATCTCACTATTCCTCTTTGGATTCCAAGAAGTGGTTAATATTTTCATTTCTTGGGAAGCATTCGTCAGCAGTTTCTTAATGGGATTCATATATTTCCTCATGCATTATTCATGGTACAACTCTATCCAAACGATTTCTATAGCTTATGCAAGCGCTCTAGTCACACCTTCCCCTTTAATCACGGCATTTTTAGCCTGGATGTTTCTAGATGAGGCTTTATTACCCTTTCACTTCATCGGTTTACTAATTACCATCATAGGGCTCTACGGACTCATATGGATTAATTCCAAAAAAGCAGGAAAGATTATGGATGAGATAGAAACGAAATGAATTTATGTAAAAAAGGTTTCCAGTTGGAATTTATCAATGTGTAATGGGATTTCACATCAAATTGCTTCTTTATTGATATATTCTTCGTGAACTTTTCCTTGAATGCGATGATTTAAATATACAACCAGCATCACTATGAGAAAAACAATCCCATAAGATAAGAAAATCGTTCCAATATGGCCATAGATCGGGAAAAATGCGAGATTGGTGAGTGATCCAGGGGTTGTGGCTATTAGATATTGAAGATTAACCCCACATATAAAGAACGCAAAAATGAAACCAATTATAGCTCCAATTACGCCCGAAATTATGAACGCAATAAGGGTTTCCAATAAATTTATAAATATAATTCTTCTACGCCCGACTCCTCGAAGGAGCAATAATTCGTTGAAATAAGCATTCTCCCTGTTCATTATGATAATTGTTAATGATAATTCAATGGCTAATAATATGCCAATTAATACAAAATCCAAATTGATTAGACCATAGAACCCGCTAGATCCTATTGTGAGCGAATATCTAGCTGTATTAATATCATTCCAGGTCGGATCGAATGAATCATAATGAAAATCAGAAGTATATTGGGAAATTAGTGGCGTATATCTCTCGATGAGGAGTTCGGGATTCCAAACAAGGTCACTATTGATATCAAGCAATTCAATAACATTAAAATCAATAAATTGATGATTTGGAACATTTAACGATCCAATATCCATCAATATACCCAGAAATCGATCGGGGGTTGTTTGGTAGATACCTGGGACAACGTCTAATGTATCTTTGATTTTTGCAATAAATGAAAGATTTGTATATTGACCAATCACCGAATCGTACACCATTATTGAAAAATCAAATTCTTCATTGATTTCCTTATTTGTAAATGCTAAAAACGCAGATGTCACAATGACATTGACAGTTGTTGGAATAGGATCTTCAAGTTCCGGGTATATCTGGCGAATTTGATTAGGATAATCGGGATAAATAAAAGGCCTATCATCTGTTGAAATTATTTCTAAATACGCTTCAGTATCGATTAAAAATGAGTTTATACGCACTTCTTCTATTTGATCAGCATTTAGATGATCATATTGGGCCCATGAATAATTTTGATGAAATACATGAGTTAAATCATTAATTATCGGGGTTTGATCCTCCGTTTGAAGACTAAATAATTGAGCCTCGAATTTTTCAAGTTCTGTCAGATTTTGAAATCCGGGTTGATCCAATAATAAATTGAAATCGGCACCTGATTGAAAATCATCATGGAAAATTTCGTAACGATATTGGGAGTTAAACGCAAAATTCACTATTGTTAGCATTGAGAAAAATATTGAAAGATAAATGATTATATTTGACCATTTCTTTTTGCGGATTAATTCCAGACTTACAATATGATCCAGTTTTTTAATGAAAATTCTGGCCAGGAATTTTGCAAACCGTGCAAATTTTGAAGGACGTTCAATAACGAGTAATCTAATTAAGCCAGAGACAAAAAATCCAATGAAAAAGAGAGAAAAGAAATGGATGTAGTAGATTTTCTCTATTATAATCTCACGATTATCGATTATTGCATCCGAAACTTCAAATCGATATGAAAAATAAATGTAGGCGTAGAGAACCAAAGGAATGAGTCCGATGAAAATTAAGAAATACGTCAAGGGTTTTACTGAATACTTTTCAATTTCGAACATGCCTTCATAAGTATATTTCGTTTTATGACGTTTCCAGAATCGAAGTTTCTGAGGCTTTTTAGAATCCTGTGAGGTTTCATGCCCTTTCTTGTGGAACCACTTTGATTTTTGAATCCTTTGTTTTATTATCGAAATTTTATTTATTTTAGGCGTTTTAAGCGCTTTTTCTTGCTTTAACGTTTTGGAGATATTATTTTGTTGCTCCAACTTCTTAAAATGGGTAATATATTCATGAATTAATTCATTCTCTTCCGATTGAGGTCCTGATTCTCCTTCAAATAAAACTTTTTCATCATAATTAAGAGAAAGCTGTTCAACTTGCTGTAATGCCTCAGAAGCGTCGACAAAATCAATTTTAGATACTTTCACGATTTTTGGAATGGTAGTAAAGGCATTTATGAGAATTCCTAAAAATAAGGTGTACCATAAGTTTCCCCATGTAAATAATG
>JABCSI010000321.1 GCA_018238965.1 Promethearchaeota archaeon | reverse complement strand
ATTATATTGCCACTCCACCACTCCTAAATGACTTACACAGTATAGTACACCATCTTGAGCTCCTACCAACACTTCAAGCGTACCATCACCGTCCAAATCTGCAACAGCAGAATTCATAGGTTGTTCCTGTACCAAAAACCTCCACTCCTCTCCTCCTGTGTGGTTCAAGCAATTGAGAGCATTGTCATCAGAGCTGAAAATTACTTCTAAATATTTATATTGGATGGGCGGGTAAAATTCTTATTATTATCGGTGATCAAGATAAAGAATTTGAATATCACGCCCAAATGATGGCGCAATTTCCCAAAATGCAAGATTACGTGATTCAAGATGCCGGACACATGGTAGGTATTAGTAAGCGAGATGAATACGAACAAATATTCAATGAATTTCTTGATCAATATACTTAGAAGAATCTCAGCTTTCATCAATTTTTTCTTCAGAAACGTAAAATTATTTTGTTTTCGATTCGGAACGAGATGTAGATAAGACTTCCTTAATTTTTAGGAGAAGATCATTGGATGAAAAAGGTTTCGGAAGAAAATGCAAACCTTCTTTTAAAATTCCATCTTTAACAATTGCTTTTTCCGTATAACCTGACATAAAGAGAACAATTAAATCGGGAAAACTTTCCACTATTTTATTTTTAAGTTCCATACCGGTCATAATTGGCATAATAACATCTGTTAACATCAAGTGAATTTTCTTGGATTGGCTTTTTGAAATTTCTAGTGCTTTTTGGGGATTTTCTGCAGATAGGACAGTATATCCATGGGATCTTAGTATTTCTACTACGAAATTGCGAATTGACTCCTCATCCTCAACTACCAATATTGTTTCGGTTCCCTTTAATGCCTCGGGGGAATATTCTTTTTGTTGCGATTTATTTTCTTCGATTGGAAGATTTTTTTGAGGCAAATACACTTTGAATATCGTACCTTCTTCTACTTGGGAAATAACCTGAATATCACCTTGACTTTGTTTCACAATTCCAAAAACAGTAGAGAGTCCCAACCCTGTCCCCTTTCCTTGTTCTTTTGTGGTGTAATAGGGTTCAAAAAGATGAGACAATTGTTCTTTTGTCATGCCAATCCCTGTATCCGATATTAAAATCTGGATGTAATTTCCGGATTTAGCTCCAATTTGAGTGTGTTTCGAGGCAAGGAATACATTGGATGTTTCAATGATTAATTTTCCTCCTTCTGGCATAGCATCGCGGGCATTTACAACCAAATTCATTATTACTTGTTCAATCTGAGTAGGATCCACAAATATATTTGCCAATTTTTCAGCATACTTGATTTGAAAAGATATATCCTCGCTTAGAAGCCGTTTTAACATGATTTCCATGTTTTGAATAAGATTATTTACATTAATCACTTTTGGTTGGAAAATTTGTTTTCGACTAAAAGCGAGTAATTTTTTAGTTAACGAAGCGGCTCTATTTCCTGCTTTATTTATTTCTTCGAGATTTTCTTTCATTCCCTCGTTTTCGGTTGAGATTGTAGTCAGCATTAGATTACTATATCCATTTATCACTGTTAGTAAATTATTAAAATCATGGGCAATTCCCCCCGCAAATCTCCCAATGGCTTCCATTTTTTGGGCATGAATCAATTTTTCTTGAGTTTCCTTCAATTCTGTTATATCTCGATCAATTCCTCTATACCCAATTAATACGTTATTTTGGTCAAATATGGGTAATCCACTCGACGAAATAATTACTTTTCTACCATTTTTATGGATATTAATATTTTCCACGTTCTTAAATGGATTATTCGTTTGACCAATCTCCTTAAAAATTTTACTTTGTTGATTTCCTTCATCTATTGGCATAAAATCAAAAGAAGTCTTACCAATAACTTCCTCTGGTTTATATCCTAATAATTTTTCCACTTTTGGGCTCACAAAAGTATATTTCCCATTCTGATCCACTTCCCAGATCCAATCGCTGGTCGATTCCACCAAGGATCGAAATCGCTGTTCGCTATCAAATAACTTCTTGGTTTTCACTCTAACTTGATGACGCAACAAAATGCTAATTGATAAAAAAAGAACTACAGCAGCCGTGGACCCAAAACCTAATGGTATTATCCAAGGAGGGATTGTTGCTTCAGGACGGGGAATCTCTGAAAAATAGAGTTGATAAGTTTCATAATAATAAGATTGTGGATCTAATTTCAATTTCTCAAGCCAATAATCGATTTTTTCAATGATGTCGGCATTTAAACTCGCATTTTTGGGGAAACCAAACTTAAATTCAATCGGATTAAAAACAATCGCGGTTTTAATCACTTCATAATTATAGGCATTCAAATTCCCAAATAATTCATTTATGACACCTGCATCTACCTCTTCTTGCTCAATACTTTCTAATATTTCTATTAAGCTGCTATATTCCACGAATGTGCAGTTCAAATGATATTTCTCAGAGATGATTTTAATTCCATCAGGTCCGATGTAGTCGATATCATCCTTCATCACTCCAATTTTCTTATTTTGGAGATGATCCATTGATTTTATTTCAGAATCTTCTCGGGTATAGATTAATGCCCAGCTCGTTAACACCGAGAGATTATTAAAATCGTAGGTTGCTGCTCGTTCTGATGAATAACCCACGTCGGGTAGGAGATCAATTGAATTATTTTCCAAGCGAGATAGACCTTCACTCCAACTTCCCGGGACATATTCGATCTCCCATCCTTCCTTAGATGCGATATAAGTCAAAATGTCGGGAAAAAAACCACGGACCTCTCCTTGAGTATTCGTATAAATTTTTGGAGAATTTTCATAAACCCCCACCTTCAACCGAACTTCTTGATTGGATTTAGTAAATTCAATACTTGAAGATACAATTGAATTTGAACTTTGGATGCCTAGCAAAAAAAACATGAAAATTAAGGATATCCAATATTTCAAATGAGATTTATTCATTATTAACTACCTAACCATTTGTATCCTAAAAATGAATCCAAAAAAAAAAACGACTTCCTTAGGTTAATTACATATTCCATGTTGTCAAATTTGGAGTTAACAATATTTCGCGAGAATTTAAGGGATCTTCCCAAATCCATCGAAATTTTTTTGATCTTTCTGATTTTCTAGATTTTGAAATTACTGCTTTCTGGGAATCGATTTCTGTTTTAGTTCGCTTTTTAGAGGTGTTAAGAAGGAGTCTAAATAGCCAATCCAGAGATCCAACAAAATTAATCTTAGCCCAACCCCATAAAATTAATCTCCACATTCCGATCTCAAGAAGAATTAAAATGAAAGTCCATCCAGTAGGCAAACCTAATGAGGTGCGAAACATATCAGCGTTATCTAACGAAAGGAGAGTAAATATTCCCCACAATCCAAATCGGAGAAAAATTTGGATGGATGCCAAGGAATAAACAGAGAGCGAAAAGGCACCTATCCGGCGGCTAAATTGATAACTTTTCAAGAACTTTTCCTTTTTCTCACCGACGAGATTCGGATTTAATTCAAAGTGTCTGAGAAAGGAAATAATAACGATAAGCTGAAGTCCAATTGATAGAAATACAAAATACGTCGGGTGAACATGGAAATCTACTAATTCAAAGGGATTAGCCGGGATACCTTCAATAATAAAGAGCCAAAATGCACTAAATAGAACATTTATTCCCCCAATAATATAGCCCCATTTTAAAAATCGTTTCCGATTCATATTAGGATTTGCCAAGACGATCCCAATGATAGCCCCTGAACAACTATACGCAAGATTTGGCAGAAGAGGAGATTCCACAGCTACAAATTGATTTACGAACAATCGTGCGATATAATCCCACCACCCCACAATCCCAATATTTGTGGTATGGGCTCCTGTATGAAAATCAATCCCCCAGTAATTATTTGCGGCAAGATATACAAGTTGGGCGATAAAGATGCAAATTAATCCTATTACGATAAAAGCGCTTACTATGACTCTATTAACATTTTTTACATTTGGTCCATTTGCAAAGTAGAAAACAATCGCAGATATGGCTATCGCCCATGCAATATTTGCGAATTGATCGGCATGATAGATTTTTCTCCAATCAATGGAGATCGTACCCGTTTCTACCCATTGTTTGGAGGGCCCCCATTGTGCAAGGAAGACATAAAAAAACATTGCGAAAAGCCATAACAATCCTGCTTTGACCAGTTCTTGCCGTAAAATCTTCTTTCGTGAAAATCCCTTATCAAATTTCTTCTTCATAACATATAGATGAACGCATGATATTATTGTGGACAAACTTGGACAATAACATTAAGATGTCCGTTGTCCGAACCCTCTCACGCGCGAGGGTTGATATTTGTAAAGATTAA
>JABCSI010000320.1 GCA_018238965.1 Promethearchaeota archaeon | reverse complement strand
TTTATTTTAAATAACAATAATTTTATGAAAAAAGCTTTGAATTTAAAGCCTGATATTATATTTCTGGGGCCGAATCAAAAAATTAGCATTGAAAAACTTCAACATCAATTGGAGATCAATCAAGCCGCACATATTCAAATTAAACGATTGGAAACCCTCTTCACTCAATTTCCTTTAACAAGTTCCAGTGAAATTAAACAACGTATAATCCAACAATATTTATCATCTAAAGAATCATCTTAATACTCTGAGATCTCCTTTTCTTACTAATTATTCTTAACCACCAAGGGCATAAAGCAAGCTTTTTTACGATTTTGGGATCAAATGTAAGTTATTAGAAATTTTTCATCATTTCAAGTACAAGTGAAAAATCATGGCAATAACTGAAGAAATTTTAATGGAAGAACCTGAATCGCCTTATTATTCTTTAAATATATCTGAGATCTTTGAAACCTATACAGTAGACCCTAAAAACGGACTCTCTGATGAAATTGTAGAAAGAAACCAGGAATTAATTGGATTTAACGAGTTGAAGAAGGTCAAAAGATCCTTCATGAAAGTGGTAATCGCCCCAATAATTAATCTACTCATCATTATCTATTTAGTAAGCGCGTTTCTAATGTGGATATTGGGTGAAGTTGAACGGACAGTTCCCACGTTCATCATTTTAGGCGCGAACGCCATGGTGGCGATTATTCAACAAATGCGAGCAGAAAAACAGATGCAAGCCCTTAAACAGCTCAGTGAAGCAACTGCCTATACGCTTAGAAATGGAGAATTTGTTGAATTACCCACTCGCATGATCACTCGAGGGGATATTGTGCGATTACGGGCAGGGGATAAAATTCCGGCAGATTGCCGAATCATTGAAGGTAGAAATCTTTCCATAGATGAAGCCAGCCTAACCGGGGAATCCGAACCAGTAAAAAAGTCTTCGTTGCATGAAGGACTTCATGATAAATCTCTACCCCTACAAGATCAACGTAATATGGTGTTCCTTGGAACCTATGTAGCTGCGGGGGAAAGCACAGCGGTAGTGGTCAGAATTGGCTCAAATACAGAAATTGGGAAAATTAGCTCCAAATTGGAAGAATCGAACACGGGAGATATCCCATTACGAAAAAAAATGAATAATATTGCCATTTATTTGGGGCTCGGGGTAGTAATTCTTTTGGTCGCATCGGTATCTTACAAATTATATATCTATTCCATCACTGACCGCTTCGTATGGAATCCGATAATCAAGGCAGGAATCGTAGACTCGATCGATTTGGGCATGAAAGTGATGCCAATTAATCTCCCCCTCCTTACAACCATAGTATTATTGACAGGGGTGTTAGCTATGGGCCAAAAAGGCGTAATTGTCCGTGAAATCTCTCGTACCGAAGGATTAGGGCGAGTTTCAGTATTATGTACTGATAAGACAGGAACCTTGACAAAAAATGAAATGACAGTGGTCAAAATATGGACACCTTCAGCGGAATATGACGTAACCGGACATGGATATTCATCAGATGGATTAATTCAGAATTTGACCACCGATAATAATGCTAACATCAATTCTGAGGATCAACAATTAAATTTGCTCGTTCAATCGGGTTATTTAAATAATAATTGCGAAGTAAAACATAAAGTGGTGGTAACTTTACGAAAGGACCAAAAAGAGAAAATTTCTTGGTCAATAATGGGTTTACCAACAGAAGCCTCACTGAAAGTTTTAGCAAAGAAATATAATCCCCAAATCGAACAAAACCTTGGTGATTTTGAGTTTCTCTATGAATATAATTTCGATTCTTCCATTAAACGCATGAGTAAAATCTTCACCACTCCTACAGGAGAGAGCAATCTCTATTGCAAAGGAGCCACAGAATGGATATTACCATTATGTACTCATTATCAGAGCGATGGAAATGAACTCCCCCTCACCGAAGAAACCCGAAACCAAATCCTTACTCAGATGCAAAATTATGCAGGAGAAGGTTATCGCATTCTCAGTATAACTTACAGAAAATTGACTCAGGACGAGATGAGTGAAAATTTTGACAATGACGAAGCCCGGAATCATTACGAACAGAATATGATCTATCTCGGATTTGTGGTCATCTTGGACCCACCCCGGGAGGACGTGCCCCAAGCAGTAGCAGAATGTAAGAAAGCGGGAGTTCAACCCATCATGATCACCGGAGATAGTATTTCAACGGGAAAAGCGATTGCCAAAAAAATTGGAATTTATGATGATGAAAATCATCTTGCAGTCGAAGGAAATCAATTGGATGGACTTTCAGATGAAGATTTTATTCGAACTACCGTATATGGTCGTGTTTCCCCTGAACATAAAGAAATTATCATATCAAGATATCAAGCTATGAATAAAATCGTCGCCATGAGTGGTGATGGTGTAAATGATGCTTTAGCTTTATCTATGGCCGATTGTGGATTAGCAATGGGGATCCAAGGAACTGAAGTCGCTAAAGAAGCTGCAGATATGATCATTACCGACGATTCCTTTAGCACAATTGTAACGGGTATTAGGGAGGGACGAGGATTGTTTATGAAAATCAGATCAATCATATATTTCTTTGTTTTGGTTTCAGTTATGGAAGCTATCCTTTTGTTTTCCAGTACCTTGAATCCCAATAACCCAGATTTTGAAATGTGGTATTACTGGCAATTAAACATCATATATTTGACTGTGCACTCGTTCCCCACTTTAGGATTTACATTCGGAAGAAATGCACGCACCGTAATGGACGAACCCCCCCGCGATACTGCAGAGATAATTTCAAAAGATTTGATTAAAATTATGGTAGTCCAAATGGTTTTAATGGGCGCAGCAATTGCTATTGCCTATTATTTCTCACTTCTAGACATTATTAAAGTGAATGATGTAAATGAAGCATTAGTCGGATATCCAGGTACACTAGATAATCCCTATCCAAATTTAGACGTAGATAATACAGCTATGCTGGTAAATATGAACATGATCAAAGCCCGGACGATGGGATTCTTAGTACTTTTCATCATGGAATCTGTAATAATGCCTTTACAGATTCGAAGAATTAATTATTCCTTGATAGATTCGCTGAAAGATATCGATCTCATTGAAGCGCTATTCTATATCCCGTCGATTTTAATTTTCATTATCGGAATCTATAGTTTAAATTTGCAACAGTTTTTGGGTGAACTTGGATTTACTTTTTACTTTACGGGACTGAGCTTTGGAGATTGGATGATTTGTATCCTTTTATGTGTTCCCAGCACTGCGGCATTTGAAATTATCCGCTATTATGCGAGAAAAAAGAATATCATGTTCTAAAAAAATTTCAACCTACTTTTTTTGTTATTTGCTCTATCTTCATTCTTCATTCATGAATTTCGATTTTAACCATAGTACCATTCCGCATAGTGCTTAAATATTCCAAGCCCGCAGTAATTTCCCCTAAATAGTAGACTGGAAGAGCGATATTTGGAACATCGTAAACCACATAGATGGCATCTTGCCTAGGACAATATACAATATCACCGACCTTACTATCTTTATACTCTTTTTTCTCCGCTCCCCGTTTTAATTCTACCAGAAACATCCAATAAGCCTTTGGACGTCCCAGATTCCCTCGACTTCGACACGTGAAAGACCCAGTTTCATATGTCTTGTCGAACAATTTCTGAATTGTCATGGGGGAATACATTCGAAGAAGGTTGCCTTTTACCACAGCATCCGTTCCTAAGAATGTAAAAACAATTTCTAATTCTGCTTGAGACATTTTCTATATACCATTTCTAATTCTAATTGAGAATAGAAAAACTTTTTTCAATTTTAAATTTAATTACCACATAGGTAGATATCGATGAGTGATCAATATATAATTGCGGGACCAGCTTCCCAAGGATTAGCGGTTAAATTAGCACGTGAATTGTCAGCTAATGTAATTTCAACAGAAAATAAACGATTCCCGGATGGAGAATGCTATTTGCGAATTAATCTTGAGGAAGAAGCAGAATTGGCAGGAAAAGATGTAATTATTGTGCAAACTACGGGGGCTTCTACAACCTCAGACCAAAACCAACATATTATGGAACTGATAATGATGATCAGTGCAGCCAAACGAGTAAAAGCCGATAGAATCCGAGTAGTCATGCCTTATTTAGCGTATTCTCGTCAAGATAAAGCTTTTCGTCCTGGAGAAAGTATGTTTGTGGAAGAATTACTTAGGTGGATCGAACATACGGGAGCCACAGAGTTTTATACTATTGATATTCATGCACCGAAGGTGCTTGAGGTATTTACAATTCCAGCCTTCGATTTAGATCCGATGGCTATTCTCGCTCA
>JABCSI010000071.1 GCA_018238965.1 Promethearchaeota archaeon | reverse complement strand
CGATGATAGATTTCACCTTTGGAACATGAAACTGCACCCCTCTGGCATGGGCAGAAATTTCCGTTATAACACGGGCAGATAGATCTGGCAAAGAATGGCGCCCATAACCCGTAAGCACAATTTGAGCCACAGATTCGGGTGAAAGGGAATGGGATTTTAGGAAAGATTCTAGAAGTTTGCGCCCGACCGCTTGAAAATTATGCATGGATCGGGTAACCTGAAATCCCAAGATTTTTTTGCCCTTGAGCAAAACGATTTTGGTGGTTAGGGAGCCTATATCAAGTCCGACGTAATATTGATCTGCATTGGGGTCTTTAGGGGTCATCTATATGATTGCTATAGATTGGAGGCAATAAATCTTTAGGTGCAGATGGATCAAATTATTGAAGGATTTGATTATCGATGATTCCAATTATCGATGAATCCAATTTTCGATGTGACAAATTTTTGATATATGAAATTATTGATGGTTCAATAAATCATTGGGGTGACTCGCCTTTAATGAATGGACGACTGTTTGTATATCACACACACCTCTTTTTGTAATACCCCTTTCGAGGTTCCGGAATCACACACTCCGGAACTTCTCTTCTTTTTCACTCCTTTTTCTCACTCTCTCACTCATCAAATATCATCACATCTTATCTCTCGTTTTTCACATTTCACCCATTTCACAAATCTGTTTATTATAGATGTAAAAATTGAGGCGGGAAACATTGCAAATAACTATGAATAAAAAACACAGTTTTGCATCCCGTCTACTGAAAATGGGGTTAATCGATAACCAAAATTAAACCAGGACTATTTCCAGCATAGTTTTTTTATTCATCAAATGTTAATTGTATCATATGGACCTGAATTCAATTGCCTACATTTCTGTTCGAGGATTGATCTACATTCCAATTTTTCTGATGATTCATTACAGTTTTAAATGGTTTCCCAAAAACAAATTCTTTCGGATTATAGGTGGCACTGAAGAGAGTGTGTGGCAGCATATGAAAGTAGGATTCTATGCATATCTTTTTCTCATCACCTTTGAATTTAACATTTTTTGGAAGCAAATACCTGATGCATCTACATTTTGGTGGCCACGTTTAATAGGTGCGTTGCTTCTACCTTGGTTCATATTGGTCATTTGGTATACTGGGCCGGCAGTCTATAGTGCCCTCGCTGTCGAGGGATTTATCTCGAGGATGTGGCTTGAAATTCTGTATGCGAATATTTGTGTCTATCTCACGATCCTTTTTATCACCATTTTCGAAGGAGCGTTTCAAGGAATGCAGTTTTCCACTGCGATGAAAATCTGTCTTCTTATTCTTCTCTTCTTATTGACCATGGAATTTACGACTTTTTCATTTAGGAAGCCATGGGTGGATGTCATTACGGCCCCCTACTAATCTGGGCGTTTTTCATTCTTCTCACTTTTCACTTTTCACTTCTCAATTTTCAGTTTTCTCTTCTCATTTCTAACCTTTTTTATCCATGTCTGTTTGTTAGCATAATCCTTACGGAGAGAAAGTTTTTTGCCCATGATTCATGTTGGATCTTGGGATACCAGCACATGGAACTAACATTGATACGCCACGGAGAGACATTTTGGAATAAAGTGGATAAAATCCAAGGACAGGCAGATATTCCCCTTTCGGAAAGTGGAATCCATCAAGCCCAGACATTGCACAACCAATTAAGGGCGAAACTGTCACAATATACAGCCATTTATGCATCTCCAATGAAAAGAGCATTGAAAACTGCACAAATTCTGCAAGGTTCCAATCAAATCCCTCTAATTATTGAAGAACGTCTTAAATCCCGGGATTTGGGCGACTTTTCCGGGCAAACCTTGGAGGAAATCAGTAAACGAACTCCAAAAATTTATGCACTTTGGCGAAGTGGCGATCCCTCCTTTTGTCCCCCCAATGGAGAATCCACCCGTGAAACCTTGGATAAACTGCAAGCCTTTTTAACCTTTCTCTCCACAGTCCATCCCCCAAATTCCAAAATTATAATCGTCACTCATCGTGAATCAGTCGGTATTCTCATGTACTTGCTGGGTAACCAAACTAAGGACGCACTGACTGGAATTGCCAACTGTGTCCCTTACGATTTCTCCTTCAATTTAGCTTGATTCCACAATTGCAAATCTCTCGGGAGAACGGGTGATATCAATTTTGGGAATTTAGCTACCAAAATCTTTTAAGAACATATATACATTCTTTTAAATAAGGTAGCAATTTATTTCAGCACAGATAATAAAAACCAAATAAAAAGTGAGACGAAAATATGGCAGGTAAAAACTTTTTCATGATGTTTGACGTATTAGATGGTGGTATCGTAGAGCCAATAGAATTCGATAAAGCAAATTTAGTTCCGGATAAAAGTATAATCGTAATGGATGAGAGTAACCAGACTGTATGGTTATGGCACGGCACCCGTCGGGGATTAGTTCCAAGAAGAACTGCATTACGACAAGCGCAATCCATAAAAGGTCATGGATACCAAGCGGGGAATGCAATTGTCGGGCGAGATCTGAACAAAATTGTAGAGATTGACTCTCGTAAAGTAGGAAGAGAACCGGAGACAACCGAGCTCTATAAAGGTTTCGAACCTGTGCTCGACTGTGTTTATGAAAATATAGGGAATATGGTATTTATCAAGAGCGAAAATCAAGCAGCAGTGAAACCTAAGGAAGAACCTGTTCCCGAACCAAAACCCGAACCTGAGCCAGCACCTGAACCACCCAAAAAAAATATTCAAACAGAAGAACGCCCAGTCTTAACCCCTGTGCCCAATCCTGATTCACCATCTTCGGCATCAACCCGTTCAATGGATCTCATTAAAGGGGCAGTAATCATGGCAGTATCCTCCCAATTTAAAGATCTCTGGCTTTCACACAAGCCCGATGATACCATTGCTGTGGAACACATGGATGGTAAGATCTGCACCTTTAAAATCGAGGGTGGGGAAGTTATGTATTTGGAAGGCAGTTTTGCGGAAGTGCCCGAAGAGAAACAAAAAGCTATCCAGGCAAAATTGGACGAACTCTTGCAATAGGTAAACAATAACCATACTCGTATTAACCTCCGTTTTTTTCGTAATTTTTTCACTAATTACCCGATCCCCTATTCTCTAATTTTATAAATTGACGTACGACCTACCGCCATCCACCATATTTAGCAACCTTGTAACATGGATCTTTTTAACATTCGGCGTGTAATTCTAGGTGAAGGCATGGATTTCAACTATTTGGTAACCTATTATGAGCGCATTGCAGCCACAAAAAAACGTCTGGAAATCACCGCGATTCTAGCCGAATTATTGGAAAGCTGTGCGACGGTGGAAAACCTCCCAGATTTACCCAAGATCATCTATTTGACCCAAGGTAGATTGGGATCGGAGATCACGGATTGGCCTAAATTCGGTGTCGCGGAAAAAATGATCGTGCAGGCGCTGGTCAAGTTTACAGGGCGCCCCGAAGACTCAATAAAGGGGCTGATTAACAAAAAAGGGGACGTAGGAGAAGCTGTACAGGCTATTTTGGAGCGCCGGGTACAAAAAAAGGTCAGTTTTTCCCTCGATGCTTTTACAACTTCATCCAAACAATCTAAATCATCCACACCTTCCGAACCATCCAAATCATCCTCATCATCCAAATCATCCACACCTTCCGAACCATCAAAACAATCTAAATTATTCAAATCATCCCCATCAACCAAAACATCAGAAACATCGAAATCATCCAAAACATCCAAAAAATTTACAAATACGAATGAAAAAGTGTTGGAAATAGCCCATCTTTACCGAGAATTGGAAAAGCTTTCTTTGACCAGCGGAGAAGGTTCCCAAGATTCAAAAATTAATATTATCATGGGTCTCTTCCGATTATGCAATCCCGCCAGTGCCAAGTATGTAATAAATATTATTTTGGCGACTCTGCGCATCGGTCTGGCAGAAATGACCATCTTGGATGCTCTCGCAATCACATTTACGGGAGATAAGGCTAATCGCACTCAGATTCTCTACGCTTATAATATTCATCCGGATCTGGGAAAAATTGCTTCCCTATTGGCAACAAAGGGATTGAAGGCTGTTGAAACATTGGATGTCCAAGTTGGTATACCTATCAGAATGATGCTGGCATCACGTATTCAATATCCGCAAATTCAACAAAAATTGGGCGGGGATGATTTCATTGGAGAATATAAATACGATGGAGAACGGGTTCAGGTGCATAAGACCGGATCCAAGGTGGTGCTTTATTCCCGAAATTTGAAGAGAATCACCAAACAATATCCCGATGTGGTGAAATTGGTAAAAGACAACGTCACCGCCTATCAAGCAATATTTGAAGGGGAAATTGTGGCCATGGATCCCTTTTTTGAAAAAATGCTTCCATTTCAGGTGCTCAGTACCCGTCGTCGCAAGTTCGATATTAAGAAACAGGCGCAAAATGTCAAGGTATGCCTATTCTGCTTCGATATACTCTTTTATCAACCTAATAAAAGCCCCGACCCAGAATTGGGAAATATCATGTCCCGATCACTTACAGAACGAAGACTTCTCCTTGAAGGCTTATTTACACCTTCGGATCAATTGCAACTGTCAAATTCCCGACTTTTGCATAATACTAAAGAAATGGTGGAATATTTCCAAGAAGCCCGTGCACAGGGAGCGGAGGGCATCATGAATAAAAAAATCGGTGAAGATGCCATCTATCGTGCGGGAGCCCGAGGTTTTCTTTGGATTAAGTTAAAGGGATTGGAAGGCGCCAAGATGACGGACACTATCGATGTGGTTGTGATTGGAGCATCCTGGGGTATGGGACGAAGAAAAGGATTTTTGAGCCCGGTGTTTGGGGCAGTCTATAATCCCACCACCGCTAAATACGAATTTCTCACTCGGATCGGTTCGGGTTTTACGGATGAAATGCTCGATCTGCTCACTGATCGTATGAAGGAGTTGGAATTGAAAAAACGACCGAGTAACGTAATCTGCAGCGATCTCCCCGATGTCTGGCTGAAACCCGAAATAATTATGGAGATTATGGGAGATGAACTCACTCAAAGTTCGAAAGCCGATGCGGGAGCAACTATTTCGGAACCGATTGGCTATGGTTTGCG
Source organism: Promethearchaeota archaeon (assembly GCA_018238965.1). Lineage (GTDB taxonomy): Archaea > Asgardarchaeota > Lokiarchaeia > Sigyniarchaeales > Promethearchaeaceae > Harpocratesius. The sequence continues at coordinate 9,020 of JABCSI010000071.1, read as the reverse complement.
GTTTCCTGTATTTCAGCGATTGAGGGAAGATAAATCCCCTGAACAGGTCACCTCCACCCAAGAAATTTTGGATTTTTATCGAGATCAACTCTAAATCGAAAAAACCTCCGGTGTCCGAAAAAATTTAAGGCTCGGGTGCTGATTTCCCCTTGGAGAACATTTTATGAAATTTAAGATAAAAAAACTAGGAATTTCCACAGGTAATGTTGCAATCGTGGTTATAGACGATGAGGATGCCTTCACGATGGGAGCAAAACCGGGCGATCGAGTAAAAATATACCCGGTATTGGCAGATGATACCCTCGGCCCCGCAGTAAACGCAGTGGTTGATCATGCAACAGGCGAAGGATTGATTGCAAGGGGAGAGATGGGGCTATACGACGAAGTACGAGAAAGACTGCATTTGGAGAATGGACAATTTACCGTTGAGCTTCAGCTTTCCTCAAAGCCCAAATCCTTTGCAGCAATTAAGGCTAAAATCAAGGGAGAGACACTCACACCAAAACAAATCGATGAAATTGTGCAAGATGCCACCATCGGCAATCTGTTGCCCATTGAAATCGCAGCTTTTATCACAGGATTAGAGATACGAGGCCTTAGCGATGAAGAGGTGGTAGAATTAACCAATGCCATGGCCAATTCGGGCGAAATTCTTGATTTTGGGGACGAGGTCTATGATAAGCATTCTACGGGAGGAGTCCCGGGAAATAAAGTGACTCTAATTATTGTTCCCATAGTCGCAGCAGCAGGATTGTTTATTCCGAAAACCAGCACCCGTGCAATCACTTCTCCGTCCGGAACTGCGGATTCATTCGAAGTGCTAGCCCCGGTGGCATTTTCCAAGGAAAAAGTGTTGGAAATTCTGACAACGGAAAAAGCGGGAATCCTCTGGGGAGGCGCAATGGATTCGGCACCGGCCGATAATACTTTTATTCGGATCGAGAAACCCCTGAGTATGGATCCGTTCCCCCTAATGATCGCTTCCATAATATGTAAAAAGATGAGTATGGGAGTCAAAAAGCTGGTTTTGGATATTCCTTGCGGCAAAGGTACCAAGTTTCCCACACCGGACCATGGACGCAAGTTTGCCCAAAGGTTTAAACTTATCTCTTCCAAGGTGGGGATCGAAACAGTTTGCATACTCACTTCTGCATATCAACCGGTGGGACACGCGGTAGGACCAGCACTGGAAGCCCAAGAAGGATTACGATTGTTACGCGATTATAGTGCGGGACCGGCCAGTCTACGGAATAAATCTTGTGAATTGGCAGGGATCTTATTGGAAATGGCAGGCAAGTCGGCCCATGGAACAGGAAAGAAATTAGCCAAAGAGATTCTTAAATCGGGAGAAGCCTATAAGGCAATGAAGCGTATTATTAAAGCCCAAGGTGGAGATCCCGAAATCGACCCAGAAAACATTGCCGTAGGACCCTTTCACAAAGAACTGTATGCCGAAGAGGATGGCTATGTTACTGAGGTAGAAAATGCCCATGTCAATCGAATTGCTAAAATTGCTGGATGTCCGGCCGCAAAGAAGGCGGGAATCGTCATTGAGAAAAAGATCGGTGCCCAGGTAAAGGAAGGGGATCTTCTCTTTCGGATTTATTCCGACAGTGAAGAGAAATTGCAGGAAGCAGTTGAATATTACAACGCCCATAAACCGCAAATATTAGGTGGAATGACTATCGAACGTATATAATCGATCGAAGGCATCCTATGGGAAAGGAATAGCGCTTTTTTTTATTTTAACTTTTTATCTTCTTTCTTCCTAAATCGGTTTAACGAGTAAATTAACGCATTAAACGAATCTACCGAACAAAAATGAAAAAAGCCTTAAAGTCTTTACGGTAAATTCTGCTCGATTATCTCATAGTGAACAACTTTCATCGGAATCAAGATTTAGGATTAGTTATTGCCCGTCAAGGTGAAAAAGGTAGAAAATAAATTTTATGAATTATGATAAAAAATGATTTAATATCCTCTACATATTGCCCATCTATTGTTCAATATTCAACGATATATAGATTACGGGATAAGGAAAGTTTCATAAGGAACAAATCGGAATAAATATTGAAGGTAATGACTACACAACTAGATTATGATGTCATTGTTGTCGGAGCAGGATGTGCAGGCCCCGCCGCGGCAAAGAAATGTGCCGAATTGGGATTAAAAACACTCTTAGTGGAGAAATCCTCAGAACCGGGAGGGAAAAATGTCTCAGGCACGTGTTTGAACATGGCTGCTTTGGGTGATACAGATTTGCACTATATTATGAAATGCCCCATTGAACGGGAAATTCATTCCATGCGGACGTATCAAATCAGCGATGATCGAATGACGGTATTTAACGAAATGCCTAAAAGTGGAATACTCCTACTATCCATCCGTCGAGATGAATTCGATAAATGGCACACGGAACAAGCGCGCAAAGCGGGGGCTGAAGTCCGTTTAGGCATAGCTGTGGTAGATATTATTGAAGAGAATGATGTCGTGCAGGGTGTGGTTCTTGAATCGGGAGAACAGTTAAGATCACATGTGGTAATCGATGGAGGAGGCGTTAATTCCATTGTAGGACGTAAAGCAAGTCTAATTCCCAAGCGTTCGGGACAAAATATGATTTTATATCTTACTGCAGCCGTTTATTTGGGCGAAGAAGTGATCAATGAGCGTTTTCGTGATGAGCAAGGAGGGTACTGTATCGAATATTATCTTGCCCCTGGAATCCAACATAAAACATGGCCATGGATCTTCCCTAAAAAAGATACAGTTACCTTGGGAACAGGAGGATATATGACCAAGGATTTAATCAACAATGAATTTCCCAATGTGCAACAATATATGCAGAATTTTATGGATCTTCCGATTGTTAAGAAGAAGCTGGCAGGTGGAAGGGTGGAATCTTGGGGATTACACTTAGAATTCGATGGAAAAATTGCCCAAAAAACGAAAAGTGGGTTGATTTTAACGGGAGAAGCGGGAGGATTTGTTATTCCATTCTTGGGAGAAGGAATGCCCGAAGCATTTTTTACGGGAATCTATGCAGCGAAGACCGCTGCCGAATGTATCCAAAAGAACGATATATCCCAAGCAACTTTAAGCGAAATTTATGAAGAATTTATTCAAGAAAACCTCTTTATGCAAGGTTTCATGTATGTCGGTGAAGAAAATAAAAAATCCATTTTGAGCAAAACCGATGAAGAAATAGTCGAAATCATGCAATCAGTGGTTATGGGGGGCGGTTTTATTACAAATGTTGTCCACACCAAATGGTTACGGGGCGTGGAAAACGATTCACTGGAGGATATTGAGGATGCCCAAACCTTTTTAGAATTTATCCAACCTTACAGACAAGTGTCAACCGATTATTTAGAGATATATCGGGAAATGCGCGCTCAAGCGAAATTAGAAGAAATATCAACTAAAGGAGATGAAATTTGATGCCGGCAGATGTTACTTTTCACTATTATGAAGGAGAACGCGGAGAATTTATCCAAGTGATCGAAGAACGATGTATTGGATGTGGACAATGCGCCAAATTCTGTACCACCGGAGTCTGGGAAAAAATTGACAAAATCTATAAACCCATACATTTGAAGAAATGCGCCGAATGTGGAGCATGTTGGAACGTATGTGATGCCGATGCGATAATATTTGGAGAACCTCGAGGGGGAACGGGAGTTAAATTTACTCATGGATAATCTCTCTTTACAGGCATATCGGTAAAATAATTTTAAATACGAAATCTATCGAAAATAAACCATCAAATAAATGAGGGAAAAAATTATGACAACAATACTTGAAATCGAATCTTTTCATGAGATTTTAGATCGCAATCGCTTGAAATTTGTCCATCCAAAGGTGAAAAGTGCCTTTTCGAAATGGAATAAAACCGTTCAGTATTATTTTACCGACACTTATGAATACTGGTCTTTTTCACTGTCGGGAGGAGAACCTGGACCATTGCGAAACACCCAAGTTGATAATCCGGATATTTTTTACGAAATGTCCACCGAAACATTTTTGGCAATTGATCGAAAGGAACTGTCAGGTATGAAGGCTTACAGCCAAAAGCTGGTAAAAGTGAAGGCTAAAATGCCCGATTTGCTCAAGCTTCAAAAATTAGACAAAATCTAGGCATTTCCCTTCTTTTTTTTCTAAATTAATCTAATTACAAACCGAAATTTTCACGATCGTTACACCCCCTTATCCAATTGGAGAATTGCGTTACATTATTCCATAGCAAAGTAAAATTACAGGAAGCAGTCAAATATTATCACACCCATCGACCGCAAATTTTAGGTGGTATGACCATCGAACGTATTAGTCAGTTCCAAACCTAGATTGTCTCGATTGTCATGCTCCCTAGCCCAATTGGGGGATGGGCGTTATAAAATTCTTTAGCGGCATCCAGGGCGGTCTGATTGCTGGCATAAATTCGGAAAATCACATCCCCAACCTTAATTTTCGCTCCGATTTTTTTCTCGATTTCTATGCCTGCAGCTTTATTACCGGGACATCCTGCGAGTTTTGCAATTGCGTTAATTGCCTTATTGTCGATATTGGCAACAATTCCTGCATGTTCTGCATGGATTTCGACAGTCAATGGCCCCACTTCGATCATTTCCGGAGAAACGTTGGGATCTCCGCCTTGTTCCTTAATAATTGCTTTCATTTTATCCCATGCTTTTCCAGATTTAAGGATGTCCAAAGCCAACTCTTTGCCATGGCCTTCGGAAGCCTTCCCTGCCATCTCAAGCAAAATTCCGGCCAGATCTGTGGACTTATTCAATAGACTCGAAGGACCCAATGAAGGATTTTCGAGTAAGCGGATTGCTTCACGGGCTTCAAGCGCGGGTCCTACAGCGTGTCCTATAGGTTGTTTAGCCGAAGTTAAGACACAAATGGAATCGATTCCCACCCTTCGGGCGATTTCCTTAAATCGAAAGGCAAATTTTCGCCCTTCGTCAACTGTGGAAAACTTGGTTCCTGCACCTACTGGTATGTCCAAGACTAATTTCTTAACGCCCATGCTCATTTTCTTACTGATGATTGATGCAATCATTAGATCTAATGGATCCAGATTTAGGGTTTTCTGAATATTTATCAAGACATCCGCAGCCGGACTCGAATTCATGGCTCCGGCCCAAAAAATGCCTGCTTGCTGGTTTTCTAATATGAGTAAAGCCTTATCTTTGACAAAAGTAACTGGAGCCAGTACCTCAAATGAATCGGCAGTTCCAGAGGGACTGGTAATTGCACGAGTACTGGTTTTTGGAATAAATAAACCAGCTGCTGCAATAATTGGGACAATTATCAACGAGATTTTATTACCAGGGACCCCACCAGTCGAGTGCTTATCATAAACTTCGACCCCAAAATCAAGAATCTCTCCGGAATTGGTCAAAGCATAGGTTAGATCGACAATTTCATCATCAGTTAATCCCTTAATATGAACCCCAATGATAAATGCAGCCAATTCCACCGCCAACAATTTTTCCTCGGTGCAATCTTTCACGATTTCCAAAATCTCTTGGGCTGTCAGGTGATGACCATCAATTTTCCTTTTAATTGCCTCGAAGGAACGTGGACGGGAAGCCTTCATCAATTCAACCTCGATTGAGGAAGATTTGATGCCAAGTTTTGCGACCGTTTCATCGTAGAGCCCAATTTCTTCCCGGGTGATTAAGGTCGAACTGGTTGAAAAGTCTACAATCGCAATAATTCCTGGTTCTTGGCGCTTTCCTCCCTCGGTTAGGAGAAACATCCGCACCCGATCCCCTTGTTTAACTCCCAAATCAAAAGCCGCAGCGGGATCCATAACAATGATTTTCACTCCGCCCGTAGAAAGTCCTAATTTTTTAGTTGTAAAGCGCATAAATACTCAACACTGCTCATAGTTCATGAAAGTGGAATTTCAATATGTATACTGTATGTGAAGGTCGCCTAATAAAAACTTGCGAAATGAATAAAGAGAAAAAACTGAAAAAACTTAGCAATTTTGGCTAGATAAAACGTCTAAAGATTAATTGTTAAGGGAATATCTGCTGTAAATGGTCCCTTGGTATTGCCGTCCTCGTCCTTAAATGTGACACTGGTTTTAATTGGAATTTCCCCTACGTCAAAGGCCTTTACCATGATTTGCCAATGCATGTCTTCATTTGGGCTTAAGGAGTAGATGGTTTTTGCTAGGGTGCCGCGCATCATTTTCAAATCCTCGGGGAACTCAAATTCTACCAGAATTTCCATGGCGTTCCCATCGCTTTTATTGGAGATAAGAACTTCGACGGGAAAAGATTGATTGATAACAGGAGTTCTATGCGGGGTTAGGGTAACACCGATTACTGCATCGGGGGAAGTTATGAGAATGTCAACTTTTTCGGACTCGAGGGCAAAATTGAACTTTCCATCCACAGTTACGGATAGTTGGAGAGGGCCGATGAAAGATTGACCCGGAATATTTGAGCGAAATTTAAACGGAAGGGGCTCTTTCCCGAATTTTGATACGTTTAGAGACATAGGTATCTCAGGACGATCCTTGATTGAGAGATTATCGCCCATCTTAATCCGCAAATCGGTAATTTTAAGCTCTGAAAATTTGTGGGGAAGGATATCATAACTTTTAAATTCGGTTAATCGACCCGTATCAATCTCTGGGGTAACTTCAATGATGGTCTCCCTTTGAAATTCGGTTTCGGTAAAATTCATTTCAACCCGAACCATGAGCGAAGCCAACGCAACAATAAGTGCATCCTTGATAATCAAATTTTCCATTTCGGTAAATTTAAAGAGCGAATATTGATCCAGCAATTTATCAATAAATAATTCTTCCTCATTGACCACTGCATTGGTAACATGTTGTGCGATAATTAACATAAGATTACTGTTAAACAAATCAGGATCGATGCGGGTTTTGAAGCGCTTTACATAAGAAATACCATCTTGATATCGACCTTGAACGAAATAACAAAGAAAAGCAAAACCGATATTTTCCGCTACGAATTCATCCAAACGACTTACTTTAGCCTTTAATACCGATTTCGCCCCCACATCGAAATAATCTCGGGCTTTTTGGTAATTATTATCCCTAAGTGTATTATTTGCAGCGTTTCTTTGCATGAGTGCGGCTTGATAATATTTTCCTATTCGAGTATAATTCTTACTAGAGTAGAAATAACATTGTTCAGCAATCTTCCATTCCTGCAATTCGTCAAATAATTCACCCGCTTTTTTGAAATGGCTGGCGGATTTTTTATGAGCGCTCTTATCGAGCAGAATCTCCGCTTTGTTTAATGTTAGTTTGGCCTTCTTCAGAAGTTTTTCGTCACTCACCATAATAGTTATTAAAAGGAGCGGTTGTTTCTAAAATGTTTTGGGACACTAGAAAAATGCTTGCAAGTTGGTTTATTTAGGAGAAAAAGGACCGAAAAGAACTAGAAGAACTAAACGAGAAAAAAGATCGAGAAGAGAAAAAGATCGAGAAGAGAAGAAGAGCTCCTCAAGATTTGGGGAAACTTATTACCAGCCGTAGCGCAGCTCGAAATTTTTTCGCGGTTCAAAGAAGATAATTATACCTTCAAAGATGCTCATAATCCACGGGATGCCGGTAAAGAAGAAAACTGCATACCAGATTCCCTTTCCATCCTGCAAAAACCAATGATGTGCTCCACAAACGCCAAACACAATGGCCAGTATAGTTACAAACCATTTGTCTCGCTCGGGTTGTTTGGGAGGAAATATTACATTTGGATTAATCCTGTATTGAAAATTTTTATCAGAATCGGTCAAATATAAAAGACCCTCAATGAGACCCAGGAACGTTGGAATCCCCGACCAGAAGAATATAAGACGAATGATTCCTATTCGGGTTTTATTCAAATAGAACTTATGCACAGAAAAAGTACCAAAAATTACTGCCAAAAATGCAGCCACCACACGGTATTTGGGTAATCCTTCGTAAGGGGCAAAATCTTGGGTCGGTGAGGCACTTTCAGCGGACTGTTGCTTAGATGACTTTTTAGGCTTTTTCAGGGTATATTCCAACTGATTTCCACAATATTGACAGAAAGATTCATGGGGATTTACTCTACTACTACAATTAGGACAGAAACGGGCCATGTAATAAACAACTCCATTTATTTAGATTACAGATAACGATATTCAAATTTCAATTTCAGATATCACAATTCAAATATCACGTCAATTAAAGATAGAATCGTGTGAAAGTATTTGAAACTTACCGCGTCCAATATTTGGCAATCACTTTTCAGTCAGAGGGTGACAAATACCAAAAATCCTTTTGCGGAGGAATGAAAAACTCACATCCATCGTGTGTAATCTTTATCATCTCTTCCAGAGACACCGTGCCAAAATGCTCCGTTACAACATGTAATTCAAGTGTGAACACATTATCAATGGCAACAATTCCCCGCGGACTGTTTCCATAACGTTCCCACAGAGGACCTAGGAGAGTTCCACCATCATGAGCAGCAATTCCAACTTGATGACCCAGAGCATGACCATATTCACTGTATCCTTGGGAAACCACATAATCCCGTGCGATTTTATCAACTTCATGACCCTGAACTCCGGGTTTGATAAAATTTGCCGCATGTTGGATTGCATCCCGAACCGTATCGAAAGCATGCCGTAGTTCTTGAGGAAGATCCGTAGAAGTCCCGAAGAACCAGATGCGCTGAATATCCGAACAATAGCCATGATACCTCACCCCAAAATCATTGTGAAGGGTGTGCCCTACCTGTGTTCGCAAACTTGCCAAGGGACCCGAATGACCCATTTCCTTGTCGGGGCCGGCATCTACCATGGGGCATTGATCCCTTTGCCATGCCTCGGTCACTCCATGTTTTTCCATCTGTTTATGGAATTCTTGCTGAATTTCCACTTCCGTCATTCCCGGAGTGAGTCTACTGGACATATATGTATTAATTTTTGCAGTGATATCACATGCTTGCTTAATGAAGGCCAGCTCAAAGCCTTCGGCCAATTTATGTTTGACTCGCACG
>JABCSI010000319.1 GCA_018238965.1 Promethearchaeota archaeon | reverse complement strand
TAGCAAAAACCAAAAATAAAATTCGGATCTATGATGGAATAGCCTATGCCTCTGTTATAATACGAAGTATTTTACTCTTCCTTCCCTGGAATAACTACGGTGCAAGCCCAGTTTATTACCTTGGATTTCTTAGTTTTCGATTACTTACAAATTTACCCCTCTATGTTATAGGAATGGAGGTACTGCTCTTATTTTTGAAAGGTTATAATGTAACTAAAAATTCTGGGGCAATCCCTTCAGATGTGAATCATGCCCTTAAACATTCCTCAATTTGGATCATCGTTTCCTTTATTACATACACAATCTCACTTCTGGGAAGTCCCATATTTCCAATTTTTGGGATGTTGATGATTCCAAAAACAATTGCTTATCTTTTGGTTCTTTATTATATGCAAAAGCATATCTTAAATAACTCAGCACTTTTGAATTATATGAAGGAACCATTAATCGAGGAATCGGCAGATATTGGAGCAGTCCATATCCTTTAGAGATTGTCCAAATTAGTGATTAAACTCCAGAATTTACTTCTTTTTTCAATTTTCTATTTTCTATTTTCTATTTGTAAACTTAGACATCTTCCATGTTAATTCTTTCAAGTTCTTTGAGGGCTCTTTGATCGAAACTTGCATTCTGTAGAGCGAAAATTTAAAGAAAAATCTTTCATTAGTAGAGAATTAGGTGTCAAGATTCCATGTCTGAAGATAAAGATAAAGATATTGCAACAAAAATTCTCATGTTAATGTCGCATCGGGGGTTTATCTGGGGCCCATCCCCCGAAATTTATAACCCAGTCAAGGGTGCATACGAATTAGGTCCGCTGGGTAAGTTAATGAAATCCAATTTGGAAAATTATATGCGGAAAAAATTTCGCAAATTCCAATTTTGGGAAGTTCAATGCCCCCTAATCGGCTCGGAAGAAATTTGGAAAGCCTCCGGCCATGTAGAACGTTTCTATGATTATATAGTAGTATGTACCAATCCAGAATGTCAAAATGTGCATCGGGTAGATACTATGTTGGAAGGATTAGGCTACGATCTAACTACGATAAAAGTGACCGAATTTACTCAATTCATCCAGGAAAATAACATAGTGTGTCCCGATTGTGAAGGTCCTCTTGGTGAGGTCACCACCCAAAATTTAATGGTCACTTCCCAAATCGGATTTCCTGCCTCGGAATTCATTCTGCGCCCCGAAACTGCCACAACTACCTATTTACTCTTTCCGCGTTTAATTCAATATTTTCGCACGAAGCTACCCATTTATGCATTCCAGATGGGATACGCCTTCCGCAACGAAATCTCTCCTCGAAAGATGCTCCTGCGCACCAGAGAGTTCGAACAATGTGAAGGACAGATTTTCATTACCCCCGAACAGGAAATGAATTTCGACCTCTTCGCACAAGCAGCCAAGGAGACCCTTCCCCTGTGGTCGGCAGCCGATCAAGAACAGGGAATCACCGAGCTCCGGACAATTTCGCTCCAAGAAGCCATTGATCAGAAGATTCTGCAAAAGCCCGCCTATGCTTGGCTTCTATATCTTGCATATGACATTGTGAAAGGATTAGATATTCCCGTTGAAAATGTAAGACTCCGACAGCATAAAGATGATGAGAAGGCCCACTATGCCCACGATGCATGGGATTTGGAAATCAAATCTAAGATTTACGGTTGGACAGAAGTCTGTGGTGTTCATGACAGAGGAGATTACGATCTCGGGCGACATTTCAAATTTTCCAAAAAGAAGAAATTACAAGTCCCGGGTCCGAATAAGGGGGAGAAAATAATTCCCGAAATCTTGGAAATTGCTTTCGGAATAGGTCGATTATTCTTCTTTTGCTTGGAACAAGCTTTTTCATTCGAAGAAGAAGAACGAACTGTTTTGGACTTACCTATTCAAATTACACCGGTTCCCTTTGCGGTGTTTCCTCTAATGAAGAAACCCAAAGAATTAGGGGGGCAAGCAATGGAATTATACCAAGAATTGATTGAAAACGATATTGGGGCAATTTATGATGATGCTGGCTCCATTGGGAAGAGATATCGCCGCACGGAAGAAGTAGGTGTGCGGTATGCATTTACGATCGACCATCGGAGTCTGGAAGATAATACTCTGACTATTCGAAATATCGAAGATATGTCGCAAAAACGCATCCAAGGGAATAAAGTTATACACATTGCTCAACAATTGATACGAAAATCCATCCAATATGAAGATATAGAGGATTTGGGCGAATAACAACTATATTTTCTTTTTTACTTAATTTTAATCACATATATGAAATATTCGATTTCTATATATCTTCTGAAGTTGTGATTGATCTTCTAGTCTTAATTCTTCAGTAATCTTTATAATTCAATGATCCAAATGCTAAAATATACCACATTGTATCAAAAACATTTTAATTCTATTAAATCCACAAATTGAGAAAAAAATGAAATCCTTTAAATATGTAAAGAAGGAAAATACATCTTGTGGATGGTAAGCAATCTCCACTTTATCAGGCATGATACGATGGGTTTGATGAATTTGTTCAATCTTTTTTAGCTATTGTATTGTTAGCTTCGCGATATCCATTATCTGTTAGCGGTCCTTGAGGAACATAGGCTGCGAAAAATGCACCATCAAGATTGCCTTCGTCCATCTTTTGTAGACTGGCAAATTTTTTAAATCCAATCTCACCGTCGTTTTCGGGAGTGAGAAATGTTACCTCAATATCAAGGTGTCCATCAAGAGTTAATATGTCGTTATGTACGGATCTGGCATATTCGCGTAATTCCAATTCAGATCTGAACATTGTCCCCTTTTTCTTGTGTATTATAAATTAAAAAATGCGATTGACAAAGCCTCATCAATATTATTATTATTCTGCGGATTTTTGTTCGTCTTCGGTGCTTGATTTGGTGGTGGATTCATCCGTTGATCGAAACGCTAAATAAATAAAGACCGCCGATAAACTCCAAATGCCATGGCCCAGGAAGAGAAAGATTAAAATTACTGTATTACTTGCAGACCAATTTTGAAAGATCACACCGACAAGTCCCCAATAATAGAGGCCTGCTGTGTATGAAATAATCCCCCATCCGAGGTTTTGTGCCCGTTTTTTATACACCGCTTCCATTTGAGTGGTCCGTAAATATAAGATCTGTTTTATCATCAAGATTGTTGCATAGGTGAAAAATCCCAGAATGAAGATTGTGTTAATAATCCCCCACCCGGAAGCCACATGGACTTGTCCATCGGCGATTACGTGGACAACAATCCGATCGGTTATTATCACAGTCACAACGCTCACAATAGCAATTAATCGGAAAAATAAACCCCGGGAAATTTTAATTTTATCTTTTTCTGGAAACATTTTTTCCTTGGAAAAGAAAAATCGCTCGTTGATATTAATACCGTTGTTGATCTGAACTGCCGCTGCGCAATACGTCCAAGCCATTACTAACGCGCCGGGCATTGCAATATCCCGCAAAATATTTGCAATTAATAATGAGGGATATTCAATCGGGTAAACGTTGAATCTTGTATCAACTGGTGTTGTAACAGGAATCGAAATTGGGGCAATTACATATATAAAAGTGTCCAAAAACATATAGAGAATCCATCCACATATTCCCGAAAGGAAGAAACGGTGCATAGATGGCCTTTTTTTAAAGGGAATTCCTTTATATTTTTTGTTCAAGGTGAAAGCCACAAGCACATAGAGCATAAGCTCAATAATCTTGGCTATTACTAAATATAATTGGTTATTTTCAATCATTTTCATTCATTCCTATTATTCCCATTCATCTCAAATATAAATTTGAGAGTAATAAATATTTCTATGCCCTTTGAAGTTCAAAAATCTTTCGGACATAGGGCTTATCGAGAAAATAATTGAAACAACGAAACAGTGAACGAAAGAAATCGACAAAAAACTGACAAAAAATTGAGTATAATAGAAAAAGAAGGGAAAAATTAGATTAGGGGTAAATTCCACGCCATCCGTGGGCATCTGCAAGGCGTTTGACGGCAATCATATATGATGCTTCCCTAAATGTTACATCCTCACATATGCGCAAGTCATTGACTTCGTGAAATGTTCGCACAATGATTTTTTTTAATTCTCTATGCACCTCTTCCAATTCCCATGCATGATTGGTGAAATTCTGCGCCCATTCAAAATAACTGACTATCATTCCTCCTGCATTTGCCAATATATCGGGAATTACAAGAATTATGCGGTCCCACAAGATTCTATCTGCTTCTTGGGTAACAGTACAAGTATTTATCATGTATATATCAGCATTTTGGTGAAAATCTACTATTTGAAATCCTTTATCTTGTAAAATACTGA
>JABCSI010000318.1 GCA_018238965.1 Promethearchaeota archaeon | reverse complement strand
CGAGATCGTAGTAATAATCGCTACCCTGATTATTAAAATTAAAATATTCTGCTATTTGTATTTTTGGCCGTCGGAGTGATGATCATGGCTCTGTCTTTGCTCCGCAAGGATTCATCGTCTTCGTAGGCTTATTACAATCAATTTTTTTCTTCCTTTCTCGTGCCCAGAAAAGAATACCAAAAAATTAATTTATTATCCCATGTTTGATTTCTTAAGAATCGACCCTATCGAGGTTAAAAAAAAAATGAGTTACAACCAAGAGCAGTGTACTTCGTGCGGCAAGCTTATTCAACCCAACGAGAACGCCGTCCACTTCGTGTGTCCAAGCTGTGGAGATGTCTTTATTTGGCGGTGTGAACGATGCCGCAGATTCGCACGTGATTATAAATGCCCAAAATGTAATTTTGAAGGGCCCTGAGAGAGAAAAAATTATGGCAGAAAAAAAGAAAGTAAAACCACCCAAGACCCTAATGGGTATTTTCGATATAATCCCCGAAGATTTTGATGCGTTAGACGATTTAATGAAAAACTTAGTTAAACCGGCTGTAGAAAAGGAAGAAGGCTTCTTAGAAACCTATAAAATTGAGCCAATCGCCTTTGGGGCTAAGAAAATCATTGCTCGAATCTTGTTAAAGGAACGAACCGGAGGCACCCAACCTCTGGAAGATGCAATTTCGAATTTAGAAGAAGTGCAACGTGCCGAATGCACCATGGTTTCGATTATTTCATAATTTTCTTATATTTAATCAATCATCAATTGGCAAATTCTGTAATTTTTTTTCAATTCCTTCTCAATAATTCTCCCTTGTCGCGTTTCAGTCAAATTTTTGGATTGAAACGTTCAAACGTTATGATGATTGATATTTAGAGAAACCATGAAGAAATGACCAGATTCTATCGAAATGGCTTCAATCTCTTAATTTTTGCAATATATCGGGCAGATCAAAAAAGAAACATAACGATATGATTGTTTATTATTTTATTTTTTGATTTTGTTTTCTTACTTTTCTCACAAGCGATATAGAAATTATGGCGACAACTGGTAGTAATGATATTATTGAGAACCCGGGAAGTGTATCAAAAGGGGTAGATGTATCAGGATCATCAGTAGTATCAGATGTATCAGGATCATCGGTAGCATCAGGATCATCAGTGGTATCAGGATCATCAGTGGCATCAATAGTTCCTCCATAGAAAGTTGGTTCTACACCCATCCATGTTGAATAAGTTGTATTGTAAAATTCGGATACAACAGGGTTATCTGGATCAGCACCCAGAAGTTCATCAATAATGGAATTTATTCTTAAACGTAATGAATCAAAACCGGTTTGCACTGGAATTCCAAAATATTCTGGCCAAAAAGTATCAACTATATCAAATTCACCGGGATAAATTGCCATATTGGCGACTAAAGAATTTTTATCACCGAGAACAACATCAATTATTCCCAAAGAGAGTGCTTCGATCGCCAAAGTAATTGTGGCGAAAGATGATTTAACGGCTGCAACTTCATTATCTATAAGATATAAATCACTTGTGGTTCCTTCCTGGACTCCAACTTTAACGTCCGCAGAATCAATATCATCAATAATAGTAATGTTCTTTGGATTCTCAATTGCTACCATTACGGCTTGCTCACTTTTAAAGTACCAGCGTGAAAAGTCCATGGTTTCTTCTCGTTCACCAGTTATGGTGACGGCAGAAATAACACAATCATACATACCACTGGCCAAATTGGTAAAAATCGTTGACCAAGCAACATCCACCCATTCAATTTCAACACCAATATCTTCAGCAATGTAGCCCATAATATCAGGGTCGAAACCAATTATTTCATCTGTCACCGGATCCCGTGCTTCAAAAGGTGGATATCCCGCCTCTATTCCTACTGTAATGTACCCCCTAGCGATAATATCATCTAAGCTAGTATCATTCTGAGCAGAATGAGCAGCTACATTAAATGTTGAGAATAAAGGAATAAATAATATAACCAAAATAATATTACAATGATGTTTTTTCATGATATTTCATCCCCCTACTGTTTTAATCCCAATTTTAACAGCAATTTGACAATTCTGAAGGTGTAATATTATAACACAAAAGCACATAAAAAGGATTGTAAAAAAGTATGGAGGTAATAAATCAGTTACAATGTTGAGTTTCAGTCAATTTAATATCGAAAATGGAATTTAGGAGAAAAATATTTACTAGGGTCCGATAAGGAGTTGGAATCAGTAGAAATTATTAGCATTTTTGTTATTTTTGATGGTTAAGTTGGTTAATACATTATGTCCTATGGAACCATTTATCAATATCCTCATAGGGAATCTTGATGTAGGTGGGTCGTCCGTGGGCACAATGATGGGGATTTTCGCAAGCATCCAAATCCCGAATAAGTTTTTTCAAAGTGGCTTGATCCCAAATGGTGTCCCCTGCCCTAATGCTTTTATGACAACCCATATATTGTAAGATTTCACGTTTCATCTCCGAAAGTGATCGTTCTTTACCCATGCGCAGGATCTCGAGACACAAATCAATAACCAATTGTTGTGATTGAACATCCGGCTTGAGAATTGCAGGGATGCTGCGGAGGACGAAAGTATTGGCGCCAAAATGCTCCAACTCAAATCCGTATGCACGTATATCATCAATGGCCGCAGTTATGAAGTCAACCTCATGGGGAGGAACATCCATTTTGATGGGTAGGATCAGTTTCTGAATGGGTACTTTTTCCTGGCGCTCCCATTTCTGCACGCGCTCATAATTTATCCTTTCATGGGCTGCATGCTGGTCGATCATAATTAAATCACCCTCATTGTGGAAAATGAGATAATTATCCCCCGCCTGAATTCCGTTGTTCAGCAAGAAGAGGGGAGGAAGATTCTGCACCGATAGAAAGGGGGATGTCACAGAAGATTCAGAAGTGGATTTTCCCCCTCCTTTATCAGATTTCCCCAATGCAAAATGGGTTTGAACTGGAGGCGCCGAGCGTGATTCTGGACTTCTTACCCCCGGGAGAGATTTTTGAGAAGAAATCGGTTTTGAAACCAGAGATGGCTTTTTTCTTGACCCTATGGAAGAATGTGGTCGCGATGTTTGTGTGGAAAATGAACGAGATGTAGAAGTAGAAGATGTAGAAGTAGAAGGAATAGAAGGAGTAGAAGAAGGTTTGACAGCAGATTGAAGCAAATCATCGACCGATATTGAGGGCATGGTCTTTGGATCTTGGGTTAGGTGAGCATCTTGAGGTTGGTGTTGGGCTTGAGCTTTTGTTTGATCCTTGGTTGTGGATTGCGGCGTCCAATAATCCATGGCTGTTTTCTGGTAAGATTTTCCCTCAGGAATGGCTTGGTTATTTTTTCGGAATATGGATTGTAATTGCTGTTTCACGATTCGGGATAGGCTCAATTGTAATTCCACGAAAAACTTGGCTTCATCCACAAATTTCACGATCTTTTTGGTTGGATGGATATTAAAATCCACTGTAGCGGGGGATACCTGCAGAAAGAGAATGAAAAAGGGATATTTATGGCGCATTAAGAAATCCTTATAGGCTTCCGAAACTATCTGAAAGATTTCCGTATTGGTGATAAGGCGATGATTCACAAACAGAGAGGAGGCCTTCCGTTCCGACCGTGCGATCTCGGGATGCCCAATATAGCCAAAGAAAGAAAAATTATGCTCTACATAATCCATATAAGAATTTAGGATGGTTTTTGAGAAAATGTCCAAATTAGATGTCAAGTCATATAGTCCAACTACAGATACTATTGAAATTGAAGGAACGAGATACAGTGGTCATCTCTTTAGGGAATTAGGTTGTAGTTTCCCGAATATGATCGGTCAAGTTTTGCGGATAGACAAAAAAGAAAATGGTCTGGTTACTGTAACTAGACTTAAAGAAAAAGAGAATACCTGAAATGCCAGTAAAAATCAGAAAAACCAAAAAGGTAAATTTTCCATACGAACTCCCGATTGTAAAAAGTTAGAAAATATTTAAAAAAAGAGAGATTCTTAAATGGGTGATATGGTGGACGGTAGGGGATATAATGTACACTACATGAATAAGCATTCTTTTTTTTGGTATCCCCCCCCCTTCCGGGCCGGGCCAGGGACATGATTCTATTAACCAACTTACCAGGGCTACCCTACTGAACTTTACATAATGTACATTATGCGACAAAGTATACTGAATGATAACAGGCACTTAGCTATAATGACATGATTATTAACCTGACACACTGGCTGAATCTGGCTAAACACGTCCGGTCGTACTACTCTGATAATGGACAAACCTATACGTATCATGCGTACGTATGGTGTATGATATGACGTACGATCTTTTGTCAGGGACACATTG
>JABCSI010000317.1 GCA_018238965.1 Promethearchaeota archaeon | reverse complement strand
CATTAAGACTTTCAGTTTGAATTCCATGACTTAAGCCCCTCCCAAAAGTAACAATTTAAACGGCACCCAGGGGTTTCAAATGAAGAAGAGTATTTTTAATTTTAATTTTATCATCTCCAGTGTGTAAATCAAAGTGTAATTTTTCATGCTTAAATTATCAAAATGAATGTTTAAACCATTTTTCAAATTTTATATCAAACTTAGTGTGTAAAAAAACAAATATTTATATACGTTTGGTGTATAAAATAGATCAAGGAAAAAAATTATCTCTTATCTCGGTCTTACTGGTCATTCTAATTCCTCGGGTGTGTATCCCGAGAACGCCTTTATGAAAAATCAGTGGATTTTAGACTTAGGAGATCCTTTCCAAACACAAAAAAAACCAGAGTTGCGCCCAATGCTTGTAGAACCCCCATTAGAAACCATGTATTTGACCACCCATGCTCATCTTTTGAATGAACCACTACCCATATCAGCGCGCTCTGTGACTACCTCAGTTTATATTTCAGGAGAAAACCAATAATGGAAAACACCAATATTCTACCTACTTTGCCACTTGAAAAAAATGCCCACACCCTTAGAATGTATCTTATCTTCTGGATCGGCCAATTAGTTTCACTTTTCGGCAGTTCTGTTGTCCAATTTGCTTTTGCTTGGTATTTGACCAGCCAGTCCGATAATCCGATTTATATGTCGATTTTTATGTTCATTTCTTTCCTTCCTCACATATTCCTAGGACCTCTCGCAGGAGTTGTTGCCGATCGATACGATCGCAAGAAGGTTATTCTAATTGCAGACAGTTTCCAGGCTATCATTACCTTGGCCTTAATTCTTATAACCAATTGGGTACCTTTGAGCTTAACCCTACTAATTGGGGCAATTGCTATCCGATATCTGGGTCAATGCTTTCACTTTCCCGCCGTTAGTGCTGTTGCCGCTACCATGGTTCCGGATGATAAACTTGGCCAAATAAATGGTATCAAGGGATTTGCAGGTGCTTTGGTTCAGATGGGCGCCCCATTCGTAGGAGCACTGTTAATTAACAGGTTCTCACTCATTCAAATATTTTGGATCGATGTTATTACATTCGGATTGGCTACTATTCCTTTGCTCTTCATTAAAATCCCAAAAGTCCATCCTACAGAAAAAGCTCAAGATCAAGCCTCAGAATCCAAGCCCAAAACCAGCTATTACCGTGATTTTATCGAGGGTATGAAAACCGTAAAGGAAACACCCGGTCTGAGTGTGCTCATTGCCACCGCAATCTTCAACAACCTGCTCATCACACCCCTCAATGTGCTGAATTCCTATCTAATCCTGTATGAACACAACGGAACTGCCCAACAATTCGCAATCGTAGGAATATTTATTCAAGCTGGTATTATGCTGGGCTCAATTCTGATGTCTGTAAAGAAGAATTGGAAAAATCGCCGCATCCACTTCACTTTATGGCACTACATTGCATTTACCGGTTATGCTATCATAGGATTAGCCCCATTTGGCGCTCTTTGGCTCGTTTCACTGGGTGGATTCATATTTCTCTTCTCAATCCCAGTAATTAACACTTTCTACATTACATACATGCAATTGAGTGTTCCAAAGGAGAAACAGGGAAGAATATTTGCAATCGACCAGGCACTCAGTTCAATTGCAAGTCCTATTGGAATGCTTTTAGCCGCTCCCTTAGCCAACCTGATGGGTATTGGAAATCTTTTCACAACCTGTGCCTTCATAGCAATGGGAATAATCACTTTGTTTGTAATGACCGGAAAAATGAAGAAAATCGATTTTGATAAATTTGATACTTCGGTCAATGCAGAAAATTCCGCAATAGTTACCGAATCCACAGAAGATATCGCTATTCCGGTTGAGGTTCACTAAATCCAGAGAGAATATCAACCCATTCGCGCTTAACTCATAACAAAATCACATAAACCCCTTTTTTCCCTTTTATCTTTTTTTCAATTATTTTCATTTTTCACATTTTGTTATGAATAAAACGGCTTTTCAACCACAAAACGGAAAAATGACAAAAATTTTCCGTAATTTTCCCTCCCTTACCCATAGTAAACAATTTTCCCTTTCCCCTCCTTTTTAGAGTACTCCAAGGACGTCACAGTGAGAAGTGTTTCCAACACAATTATTTAAATACATCAATGGTATTACATTACAATACAGTACTTTTATAATAGAGGAAAAAGGATGTCAATCGAAATACTCGTTAATGAAATACCCATCCCTGAAGATTTGATTCAACAATGGCAAAAAATCGTTGATAATGTTGCTGAGATTTTTGATGTGCCAACTGGATTAATTATGCGCGTCCATCCTGATACCATTGAAGTCTTTATTTCCAGTAAGACCCATGGTAATCCCTATCACGTGGGGGATAGCGATAAATTACATGGCTTATATTGTGAAACTGTAATCAAAACGCAAGATCATCTCCTTGTTACTAATGCTTTAGCTGACCCAAAATGGGATCATAATCCTGATATCAAACTTAATATGATCTCCTATCTTGGTTTTCCCGTTAATTGGCCCGATGGCAAAAATTTTGGCACTATTTGTGTTCTGGATTCGAAACCTAACCCCTATTCCGAAAAATTTGTCAGACTACTCAAGCATTTTAAGGAATATCTTGAAGCAGATTTGGCTTTGATTCATAAAAATATTAAGTTGGAATACCTAATCCGAAAAAATCAGGAATTTTATGGTATTCTAACTCATGATCTTCGTAATCCTTTATCTGCCATCATCTTTAGTACAAATATTGTGAGAGAATACCATGATCAGCTAGCAGAGTTCGGTTTAAACGAAATTTTTGACATCATTATGTCTTCATCGGTATATATGAAGAAATTAATTGATGATCTTTTAAATCATGATGCAGTTGAAGGAGGTTATTTACCTTTAAGTCTCCAATCTGTAGATTACAATGAATTTATCCGCGAAATTTTTGCTCGAAATCAAATTATCGCTAGTATATATGGTTTACATCTTAGTCAACAATTACCCCCGCAGACGAATTTTATTCAAATCGATTCATTGCGCATTAGCCAAGTCTTGGATAATATAATTTTGAATGCCCTTCAATTTTCCCCTAAGGGGTCCATTATTCAACTCCTCGTAGAGACTCATAAAGATTTCTTACGTACATCAGTCATCGATGAAGGCCCGGGCATCTCCGAAGACAAGATTGAAGTCATCTTTCACCCCATTAAGCAAGATTCCTTTTCCAAGGAAAATCCCGAATTGAAAACCACTGGATTAGGTTTGATGATTGTAAAGAAAATTGTCGATCTGCATCACGGGGATATTCAAATGAAAAATAATCCAGAGAAAGGAACTACTGTTTCTTTTACACTTCCCATGTAAACTTCTTAGATAGGAATAAATATGCCTATCTGTAGGTTTATCTCTGAATTTTTCTCCTTTTTTTCAAATTAAGCTCGTTTCTCTCAATTTCTGTTTTTTCCCAGTTTACCATGATTCTTTCCTCCCTCTCTTCCAAAACCTTGATTGTCCTTTTTGGATTTTGTGTACTTGAAAATTTATTAATCACCCCATTACATAATAATTACTAAGGACATGATCACACAATGACCGAGACCGACCCACCGCTTAAGTATCCATGGCTGAAATTCTATGGAGATGTGCCCCACACCTTCACCATTCCCGAAATTACTCTCTACGAAAAATTAGTGTCTACTGTAGAACGCTATCCCGATCATGAAGCGTGGGATTTTATGGGAACAACCTATACATACCGCCAATTTCTCACCGACATTGATAAATTTGCAAATGCCTTGAGCGCAGAGGGATTCAAAAAAGGAGACACCATTACAATTGCAATGCCTACCGCTCCAAACGGCATCATTCCCATCTACGCCGTTAACAAACTTGGTGGTATTTGCAGTATGATTCATCCTCTGAGCCCGGCGCCTCAAATTAAAATGTTTCTGAACATGTCAAAGAGCCGTTTCGCACTAACCCTTGATGCGTTTTATAGACCCTTCAACGAGATTCTCCATGAGACAGGTGTTGAAAAATTAATTCTGGCAAAAGTTGGGGATTATCTAAGCCCGTTGATGAAATTTGGATTCTGGTTGACGAAGGGGAGGAAAATTCCAAAAATTCCTGAGGATGATCGAGTTGTTTGGTATGGCGATTTATTAAACAATTCATCTCCAAATGTTACACGAAGCGATATGGGTTCCGAGGATCTGGCCATAATATTATATTCAGGGGGAACTACGGGAATTCCCAAGGGGATTATGCTTTCGAATAAAAATATGATTAGCGAAGGAATGATGTGCGCAACCTGGGGTCAAATTTCTGTTGGGGATAAAATTCTAGC
>JABCSI010000070.1 GCA_018238965.1 Promethearchaeota archaeon | reverse complement strand
CAACGGCCCCCCAATTCATTCGAATTTTACTTCTATAGACTCCCTCTTTAAAGAGAAAATCTTGGGTTAGGTATTGGTGAGCTTATGGCAAAAAATTCTACCCCAAAACTGCAAGATAATTTGCTCCTCAATCGGTATTTTTGCTCCCTTTTTGATTTTCCCACTATCGAAGAGGCTTTTCGGATACTAAAATCGAACAGATCCGTGGACAACATAGGAGAATTTCTGCATTTTTCCGAATTAATTGCACCCCATGTGATAGACCATCATCTACTTGAAAATCTACAGATGTATGATCAAAATATTCAAGAATATCTCTTCCGGATTAACAAATCTCGGAATCCTAAAATTAGACTGAAGTATTTTCAATATTTGGCCGTATTATTTACTGAGATTTATTTACACCGTTATTTTTCCGAGAAATTCATCTTTTGTAAAGAACTTGAGAACTTTTTCAAACACGAAAAAATCTCCTTCACACCCCGATTCAATAAATTAGCCTATTGGGCCGCCACCGGGAGCGGTAAAACCATCATTATGCATATAAATATGCTGCAATGGGAAAAATATTCCTTCTTTTCAAAATCCTACAATAATATTGTTCTTATAACCCCCAATCAAGGACTAACTCTGCAACACACCCTTGAATTAACTCAATCCTCTATTGTATCTTCTTATATTGGTGGGATGCAACATAAACACTACATTCCACTAGCTAAAAACATGAGAGTAAAAATTACAGAAATTACCAAAATTAAGGAACATGTAAAAAATTTGGATGGGAAATCCTTGCCATTGGAATGGTTTGGTCAACCCAATGTAGTTTTTATCGATGAAGGGCATAAGGGACATGCTTCGGAGACGCGGGTTTGGAAATCTCTTCAATCGCGTTTAGCTGGGGAAAATGGATTCACTTTCGAATATAGTGCAACCTTTGGGGAAATTGTTCAGGATCCTGAGGTTTTTTGGGAATATGCCACTTCAATTATTTTTGATTACCGATATCGATTTTTTTACACGGATGGATTCGGAAAAGACTTTGAAATTTTTAATTTGTCTAATCAGGATGAATACGATGAAATTTATCTCACTACGGCTTTACTCAGTTTCTATCAGCAAAAAATATATTACTTATTCCATCCGATGATCAAAAATCAATTCCACATTAGCGATCCTCTTATGATTTTTGTTGGAAGTAAAGTTACAGGGAGAAAAAATCGATCAGATATATTACTGGTAATTAAATTCCTTAATAGATTTACGAGCTATGTTGGCCAATTTTCTAAAATTATCAATTCTCTTCTTCAAGAAGGTAAAGAAAAGCGAGGTGACTATCAACAGAATGTTTTTCATAATCATTTTTTATATTTGAAGAAATTAATTCGCAACAAGACCTTAAAATTAGGAAACATCCATGGACATATTTTAGATATCCTCTTTCATTCTTTAACACCAGGGAAGTGCCGTTTGACTGAGTTGGATAGTGCAGATGGTGAAATTGGGCTATCTCTAGGGGATTCTTTCTTTGGAGTTATCAACATAGGCGATACTTCATCTTTTTTGAAGCTTGTTCAAACACATCTCAATTCTGAAGTTATCATAAACCCAAAATCCAACTTCGAGGATTCTTTATTTTTCGATTTGGATAATCCCCAATCACACTTGAATTTCCTGATCGGATCAAAAAAATTCATAGAGGGATGGAATTCTTATCGTGTTTCTACGATGGTTTTGCTCAACATCGGTAAAAGGGAAGGACCTCAGATAATTCAGTTATTTGGCCGAGGTGTACGGCTTTATGGATATGGTAATTCCCTTTTACGTTCTTCAGCCTTAAAAGAATCCACACTTTCCAACCTATTCGGTGAATTACCTCCAATACCGAAGTATATGCCCCTCGTCGAAACTTTAAATATATTTGGATTGAATGCCGATTACATGGCGACATTTCAATCCGTATTAAACAAGGAATTTGAAAATTCAATACCTTTACGTGATATTTACAAGGGTATTAACGCTAAAACTCTAATATCCTCTGGAAAACCCTCAAATCTAGGAATGAAAGTTAACAAAAAATCCAAAAGGGCTTCTCTCTCACCCATAAAGCTAAAAACTATTCAGGAAAATGAATTGAAACAGATATTGGAAACTCAGGATGAAATATGTATTAATTTTTCATCATTAATTCACACGTCATCGGCTCATATTCATAACCATTCCGAAGTACCAAGCTCATTGCCTAAAAACGCGATGAAGATTGATCTAAATTTGCCATTAATGGATTTTCAAGAGATATATCTTAGGTTAATCAATTTTTGTGTACGGAGAAATATTACGAGTTTCTATTTTACTCCCCTTGGGCTTGAAAAATGGATTTCTGAGATAAAATTTAGTTTTTTGGGAAATTTGTACTCAAAAGTTTCATTATCAGAGAATTCAGCTCAAATTTTATCATATATGGATAAATATACTGTTCTTATCTACCAGAATCTTTTTGTTAGGCTTCATCAATCCTATCCCACTTCCTTTTTTCTTTTTGTCCCTTAGTTAATTTTTATAAGCCATCCCCATTATGGATGAATAATCCCTTAGTGCCATACGCTTAATGTTTAGTTTTCTCAACAACAAAGATTATCTAACAGATCTCGTTAAGTATCTTATGTTTGATACTTCCAGTATTACATTTGCGGATATTATCACAGAACCTAAAGTCGGGCATGAATATGTCCCCACAGTCGATGTCTACAAGCCTAATTATAATTCCTACGAACCAAATCAAGAAATACTAGACAAAATTAATTCATGGTTGGAATCTCATGATGAACATTTAAACATAATTGCTTTTGGGGCTACATGGTGCGGCGATTGCAAAGACCAACTCCCCAGATTGGTAAAAATCGAACGAACTTTAAAGAATGATCGATTGGATGTGGGCGTTTTAGGTTCTATTAAGGTTAAAGCACCTTATGCCCGTGAAAAAGGTAAACTAATTTGGAAATCCCCTCCATCTCCTCCAGAATCTGTGGATGAACGCTTCGATATGTTTCACATTCCAGCGATCTTTCTCTTCAATAAAGCAGGCAAGTGTCTGGGTAAAATTGATGAGAAGCCAGAGCATAAATCCACCTTAGAAGAAGAAATTCTTTATTACTTGGAATAAATGCTTTTCCTCAATAGAAATTATTTTTTCATCTCTATTTTGTATTGATTCAAGGATTTCCCTTTTGTTGAACTTCAAATCAAATTTATAATAAATTTTAGTAAGCGGAGATTTCTCCCCAGATAACCTTGATGCCCTTCGATTCTGCCAGTCGAATTGTCTCTGACTTAATCCGAATGGATGCCAGAATTAATTGTGTGGGTATTTTCTGATAGAGCAATTCATATAATTTAGCATTTTGTAAGAAATGAGCAATATCTTGCGATCCGGTGGATGCTTTCAATTCAATCAAGATTGTATCACCATTCTGGATCAGAATATCAATATCTGAATTGTATCCAGGATAGAAAACGATTCCATCTTTATCAAGGAGGGTAATGGAGTCAATTTTATCAGGATCGATATTTTCCAATTTTAGTGTTGTTTTCAAGATTTCTCTAATGAGTGTCTCAACAGCATGCCCTTCTTTAGACTCCATCCGAGTAATGTCGAGTTTGATCATTTTGAGGAGTAAATCCTGCTGTTCAAATCTTTTATTCAATTCATCCTTTAATTCAAGAAATCGCTGATCTACTTTCTCAAATCGCTGATCTACTTTCTCAAATCGCTGATCTATTTTCTCAAATCTTTCATTCATATTTTTTTGTAAATCAAAGAATCGTTGATCGATTTTTTCAAATCTTTCATCCATATTTTTCTTTAAATCAAAGAATCGCTCGTCCATATCCTTCTTTAAGTCAAAAAATCTATCGTCCATTTGTTGACGAGTAGGAATAACACTAGATAATGCGGTTATAATAGCTCCTTTGATTTCATCGCTCGTTCGGATTAAACCCGGGAGTTCCTTCTTGATAAACTCCAAATCAAATTTACTCATCATCATAATCTATAAATTTGTAATATATTAAATCTCCGATATTATTGGATGGGGAATTCGTTAGAAAACTTCTAAAAATATTCTAGTCATTTTTTTGGAGGATTTTTTGGAATGAAGATTCATATAGCTAACTTTGCTTACCTCAAAATAGCAAACAATTTTTCTTGTGAAATTTTTTTTTTAAGTTAATCTCCTACATTTTTACCCACACATGCTCTAAACACATAAAAAACATGGAATAAAAAAATGCAATCTGAAAAAATCGTTACGAATAGTTTCCCCAAAAAAGCACCATCACGCAATCGTGTCATATTGAGGATCGAAAATATCGTAGCCACTATGGATACTCATACTACCATCGATTTGGATCAGCTCTTGCAGCATTTTAGCGATATCGAAAAAAAGAGTAACTTCCCTGGAGCTATAACAAAATTCACCAAACCTAAAGCCACTTTGTTAATCTTCTCAAGTGGGAAGATTGTTCTAACAGGCGTGCGTTTGGAAGATCATATTCCAATCCTTGTGGATAAAATTCTGAAAAAATTTAAACAAGCAGGTATCGAGATAGAGGAAACTCCTGTGGTAAAAATTGAAAATATGGTAGGTAGAGCGGATTTCGCAACTAAAATTAACTTGGATATATCATCATTGGTCCTTGAAAGGGCAATTTACGAGCCAGAAGTCTTCCCAGGGCTTATTTATAAACTGAAGAAACCCGAAAAGATTTGTTTTTTGATTTTCAGCTCGGGAAAAGTGATCTGCACCGGAGCCAACAATCTTAATTCTATCAAAGTTTCCTTAAAACGACTTGCTTCCCAATTAAAGAAAAATGGATTACTTGGGGGAGACAAAGCTAAGACCAAATCTGAAAAAGTCCCTACGGAAATGCTGGATTTAGCTTAAACCATAAATCCGAAACCTTATTTTTCTCCCCTTCCCTCTATAATTGGGATTCTATCCATGGCACCATTGCTCACTGAAGAAGAAAAACACGCTCATTATCGGGCGATTCTCACGAAATTAACCCCTTTACTGCCTACACTCACAACCAAACAGACTCTTTTTGATACAGTGATTCGGGAATTATCCACACTCCCCCATTTTCATTGGACCGGTATCTACGAATATAATAGACCCCAAGAAATTCTAACTCTATATCCGATGTATATTGGCCTCCCGACAGATCATATCACCATCAAAAAGGGACAAGGCGTATGCGGGACTGCCGTCGCCCAAAATAAGGATATTATCGTGGAGGATGTGACCCAACTGGATAATTATTTGGCTTGTTCCACCCAAACCAAAGCCGAAATCGTGGTGTTACTCAAACGGGGTGATGATATTGTGGGGCAAATCGATGTTGATTCGGACAAAAGTGGAGCATTTGACGAAGTGGATCGGGAATATCTTGCTTGGATCGCGGCCTTAGTGGTTGAAAATCTTCCATAATGGAAAGCCAAGTATTAATTTTGTAGAAAACAGGTCACCATACTCCATATATATCCATTTTAATTTCTGATTTTCGATTTTTCCATTTTTTATTATTTTCGATTTTCTATTATTTCGAAACTTATTTTGTCGAATATTATCGGAGATTAAAGAGATGTGTTCATTCGTTAGAATTCTCTTTGTTCAGAGTAAATTGGATTGGAATTTTTTCTGGAAATAGTGGAATAAAGTTTTCAGTGATGTTTATGGCAAAAATCGGCATCTAGATCATTTATAGTATCGAATTTTTATTTAATATGTATGAGTGCTACTTCCTCCTCTTCCGTTTCCCTCTCCCCTACAAATGATACTCTTCCATCTCCTCTCTCTACGAGGAAATATAATCAGACAAATACGTATCGGTGGGCTGATGGTTTGGATCTCCCAGGTGATGAAATATTGCTCCGTATTCGCTATGAAAACTGAGTAATGCACAAGGCATTTTAAGCCTATCAAGGCTATTACAGACTAGTGTCCGTCTTGAACACCTAAAACTACTAGATTTTCAAGAGCCTGTATTCCTCTCGTTCTTTTTGCCTTAATAAAAATAGAATCGCCCTTTTTCAAGGTAAATTCCCCATCATCACTTGTAAAAATTCCTGAACCTTCTATGATATAGAAAAACACAGCATAGGGCTCAGGATGGGGTTTTATCTCTAAACCTTTCCCAAGACAGATGCGAACTGTATTAAACTTCTTGGATCTTATCATTCTTTTCAAGTTTGGTCGTTTTGAGGAAAACTCTATCCCTTCACCAAAATTGTTAATTTTCTTTTTCATTATTCTCCATTTCCCCATTGGTATCAGTTTCTTCTTGTTTGAGGATGATATTCGAGCGCTTTTTGGTGTATCTGTGCCATTTTCTGATAAAAATACTACAGACTGAAACTTCTCAATCCAGACACCACAGACTGTCACCTTTCAGTCTTTTTTCATTCCTTCTGGTTTAACCATTTCTTGATAATTTTTAGGACCCGATCAAATTGTTCTTTACTATGGTTGGAAGTAATTGTGAATTTAATGGCTCCTGTTTCTGGGACACTAGTATAACTTTTAGACGGTGCATATAGTGGAAGAATATGATTCTTTTTCAAGTGTTGATACAGTTGTTCGACGTCTTCTTCTGATGGAAGTGTAAAAGTTGCCATTGCAGAGGGAGTGATATCGATATTAAAACCAAGCTCTTTAAGTTCCTTCTTGAAATATTGAGCATTCTCTTGAAGATTCTTGATTTTTTCAGGAGATTCCTTTAGAATTTTCATCGCTGCAATTGAAGCCGCTACGGTTGGTATTGGAATTTCAGTAGAACCCTTCATAATATAGGCTGAATTTTTGGTTTTTTCTGCAAATTCTTTTGAACAAGGAATTATACCTCCATGGCTTCCTAACGCTTTACTCATTGTACCACA
Source organism: Promethearchaeota archaeon (assembly GCA_018238965.1). Classification (GTDB taxonomy): domain Archaea; phylum Asgardarchaeota; class Lokiarchaeia; order Sigyniarchaeales; family Promethearchaeaceae; genus Harpocratesius. The sequence continues at coordinate 7,279 of JABCSI010000070.1, read as the reverse complement.
ATAATAAAGTCTGGAGTCATCTAATTCAAAATGCTCAAAAGTTCCCCACCCATTTTTTCCGAGTACTCCCGTAGCATGAGCATCGTCAATGCAAATAATTCCATCTGGGAATTGCTGAATTATTTCCAAATATTCCGGAATAGGTGCAATTTCCCCTGAAACGGGAAAAACACCATCAGTGGCGATCATTGGACGTTCATTGGGTGAGAGATTCTGAGTGATTTTATCAAGTAAATCCTTTGGATCACAATGATTAAATGTAACATAGGGTTTCCCAGAGAGTATAAGTGCGTCTTTCATTGAATAATGAGAATCTACATCAACAAATATCCTATCATATTTTTCGCTTAAAGCTCTAAAGAGGATTGTACTCCCCATATATCCTGAAGGAAAAATAAGAAGTGCCTCCTTTTTAAAAAATTCTGCGCCTTTCTTTGCTAATTCATCATAGATTTCATTTTTACCAAAACCATAATGAGAAGGACCAATCTTAAACGGGTATTCAAAAAGTATTTCTTGTGCAGCTTGTCGTAAAGATTTATCTTCTTGTAGGTTGTGATAATCACACCCGCAAAAGAAATCATAATCTTCCCCATTAAGTCTGATAGTAGGATTTGAAGCATCCGTCATAAGATAATGCGAATTTTGCTTTTTTATTGACATGTTGATAGACTCTAGATTTTGTGGAAGACATAGCGTTCATATACCGCTTTTATCCCAGAATCACTTATTGTGAATTCAAGGGTCATATTCGATACTGGTAAGGCATATGCCACTTTGAATATTAATTTTGGTAATATTGAAGATGTTTTTGAAAATCCGATTGAAATGATTCAAGATAATTGGCAAATAATCCATACCATAAATTAAGATAAATTTTGATCGATTGCCAGTGCATTAGTCGGTGGGTGCTTCTTTCCACAACCGAAACATAAATTTTAAAATTCATCCACCTTTCCCTAAGTCAGTTTGTGTTAATAGGATGAAGTTATTCGGAATGTTTGCATAAATGTCATTATTACTACAAAAACGCGCTCATTGTGTAGTGGCTTAGCATCCAGGCCTTCCATTGTTTCTTCTTTTACGGGGGAACAGTTGATAGTCTGGGACCCGGGTCCGATTCCCGGTGGGCGCACTTTTACTTCTTTTCAATAACCTTTTTCATTGAAAGAATCTATTTTCTTAAATTGTCTAGATTCAAATGAAAATTATCTAGTAAGAAGCTTATTTATTCAAATGATGATCTAACTTTAAATTTTGAAGTGTATAATATAGATTAACTACCTTTTCTTTATTTTATATTGAAAGAGGAGTTAAACCATTTTGAGTTGGAAAAAATGGATAAAATAGCACACGCGAAAGAATTGGTTGCTGAGGCAATTAAAAAGTATCCGAATGTAGCAGTTGCTTGCTCCTTCGGCAAAGACAGTATGGTCACCGTTGACATCGCCCGAAAAGTATCACCCGATATTCCTATATTTGCAGTGATGACCCGACATAAACCCAGAGAAACTTTTGAATATTTGGTCGAAATGGACAAGAAGATGGCCTTAAATACATTGGTATATATGGTAGCGGATGAAGTCCCAGCAATTCTCAAAGAAAATAATATTCAAGTCAAATTACTACCCACTGCGGGTTTTAATAAAGCGATGGAACAATATTCCGAACAGATTTATTTAACCAACCCTGATGAGTGCTGTAAATTGCTCAAAGTTGATCCTACCAGAGCAGCAGTGGAAAATATGGATGCTTGGATTGCGGGTTTACGCAATACCGAAGGAAGAATTCGCGAAAATTATGAAGAAGTGGAGCACAAAGGCGGACTTGTAAAATACAACCCAATTTTGACTTTCACGGAAGAAGAAATTTTCGGATATCTTAAGGATAATAATATTAAGCTCCACCCGTGGTACGAAATGGAATTTCCCGATGGGAAGAAGTACCGTTCTCTGGGGTGTGCACCATGCACCAAGCCAATCTTCCCCGATGAGCCGGAGAGGGTCGGAAGATGGCAAGAAACCTCCAAATGTGGGGGCGAATGCGGCATCCACACTCAAATTTTGAAAGCTTCTAAAGCAAAATTCATCTAATAATTTTTTTTCGATAGGGAGATTTAGAGTGAGTGCGGTTGAATACTGCATCATTTAGAGTATAACCCGAGAAGAAGTTGTAAAATGAGATGAAATTGTGAATTTGGGCCATCTCCTAGAGTAACCCCTTGGTGATCTCCCAAAAACACAACAAACGATTTACGACAGTCCAACTGTCATATCCCCGATCCCCTAGGGCAATCTCAGTGCCAGGATGATCTAAGATGGCTTTTGAAAACGTTCCTTTTTGAAATCCGCCTATAATTACTGCCCAATCTCCGGAATTTGTAGAATCTGCAGCATCCTGATTTTCTATATGGAAGCGTCCCTGAAAAGCTTTAAAATCCATTGGAGCGCCCGTGGAAGTTAGCTTTAACACATTTTCGCTTGGTATATTGGCAGATAACCACTGGGTTAACGAGAGTTGCCTGTCTGCTTGAATAAGGTGGGGTGGTTTGGGGGGAACTTGTCCCAATTGGAGTAATTGAACCATTAATCCCTTGAATCTTGTATAATTCCGAGGGCAACGCATGGATGAATCTACATGGAATAATCCCGCCGGGGTATGGAAATGAATTTTAAGATGGTTATGGTGATTTAAAGGGGATCCGAGGGTGTCGAGAAGAAAATGGTGGAGAATATCGGGTCGTCCCCGTTTATCGGAATTCTCTAAGGATCCCATTATAGTATGATGCAGAGAACTATCCATTATTTTGGCGCTTTTGCCCAGTTTCTGCACATTTTTTTTTACAACATTCCTTTGATGGAGATCTTTTGGAATCAGTTCCAGAGCTGTGTCTACTAATATAAAATGAATCATGATTTGGACTCCTGATTAGGGATTGGATTTGTCTTAACTTTAGTTTTGGTTTGAGTATCCGTCGCTGAAGGTCCATCGGGCGATTCGATACGACATGCATTGCCCTTGAAAATATATCGGGTGATATTATTGCATTCTAAACAGGTAACTGTTATATAACTACCATAATTCTTCCTGTTGTTTATCCTATATCGGACATTTTTTCCCGGCACCAACCAATGCTTGCAGTTATGACAAATTCTCCGCTTCATTTCACGCGGGATGGAAATTTTGGTGGCCATGGCTAACTTTCTGGCGAGCTCAATATAATATTGGGATAAGGCTGGGTCTTCCGAAAATTTTGCATCGGCACGACTCATCAAATCTAGGATCCGCTCCCGTGCGGCTTTTTGCATGAGTAGGTGGCGTTTGCGTCGTTTGGAATGATAACGTTTCGGTTTACCCATAGGATGTGCCCCATGAACGGTTTAGGATATTTATTCTTAATTTACAGAAAGGATGCAGAAGAAAAAAGTGGAATACAATAGAAACTGTAATGGAATTCTTTTAGATATATTAGATTGGATTATATTAGATTAGTATTTCCGGTCTTTATTCCAGCGTCCCCTGGATTTACCCGAGGATTTTGGTCGGGAATTCCCTTTTTTCGGAGCATCACTGCTAGATTTACTATCTTTTGAAGGTCTATCATAAGAAGATTTTCTTCGTGATGTTTTTTTCTGTTTCTTAGACATAGGACGAGATGCCTTGGAGTAAGATGGGGATCCCTTCGTTTGGGAGGAACGGGTAGATGAACCCTTTGGCCAGTATGTAGAGGATTTTTTCTTTTTTGGTGGGGATCCCGGAGTGTGATCTTGATCTGTGGGTTTCGCAGGACTTGGAGTCGAGTCTCCTCCATATATTTCATCGCTCACCTCATTGATATGCTGCAGGAGTTCCTCATCATCATAATTGATAAATTCCGGATCTTCGCCGTATTTAATGGAAAGGTCAATTTCTGTGGTATTTTCTTCTATAGGGTTTTCTTCGGCGGAATTATCAACAATAGGAGTGTCATTTGTTTCTTTTTCTAATAAAGGAGAAGGAGAAGGGGATTTTTTGACGATGGCTGCGCGCATTTTTCGGTATTTACCGGGAATTTTTATGCCGGACATCTTTCTTTTTGACATAACAAAGGTAAATCCACGCACATCGAACACATATACATGTAAATGTTGCATTAAATATTGAATAAAATGGTCTGCTCCGTAAGTATGGGCGACTTCTTTCATAATCTTGATTTTCAGCAACTTATTGGTTTTAAATAGGGTGCCGATATGTTCGAGCATTTCGGGTGTAACTCCTTTCTTTCCGATTATAATATTAGCTCGGTTCTGGAGAACTTCTTGATACTCTTGATTTTCTTTGGTCATTGCTATACGATGTATATAAGGTTACATCGTGCTTAAATTTTTGGAGTATCTGTAAAAAATCGAAGAAAAAGCAAAAATTTACCATTTTCACATATCACCTCCGCACATTAACGCATTAGCACATTATCTCATTTCAGCTGATAAAATCAATGGCGAAAAAGGAATGCATGAAAGAACCTTCTTTGAGATAAGCATGTACGTTGTGAATCTGGTAAATAACAAAAGTGCTTCCTTTTTATTCTCAAAGTGCATAATTTATTTAATTCTCAAAGTGCATAATTTTTTGAAAATTTGTACGAAGAATCGGATTTTCGCGGAATTTCTCACGAAATCGGATTAAAGAATAATATAAATGGTGTAGGAAAATGACAAATCTGCAAAATAAATTAATGATATCGAATAAAACACTCCAAGATATTAACGATTTCCTCTTGGACGAAAACAATCCGTTGATTAAAGAGTTTTTAAAGGTAGTAGAAAAATTCGGAACCCCCGAACAAATTAACAAGAAAGCGAGCGATGCTCGACAAATTGACAACCTGATGGGCCAATTACGAGAAAAAAATTCTCCCTATGTGCAGGATCTCGAATGGTTAATCGAGCAAAAGGAGAAAGGTGCTTTCATTAAGTTGGAGGATTACTATAAGAAAGTATTAGGGGATAAATATGAATCAACCACCTTTAAAGACGATTTTGCTGTTACCTTGGAACTTAGTGCACTCCAATATTTCCCCCATTTCATGGCAGAAGTGCGTTTAGCTATTGAACGGCAGGAATTACTTCCCGGTAGATACATCCGAGTACGAAAAATGAAAGAACAAGTGGAAGATAACGATATTCTTGCAGTAGCCGCGGCCATGAGCATCATTGGTGCCTCATATGTGGAAACCTTGGATACTAAGGGTACTGACGGATCTAACATTCACCTTGGAGGGCCTGCCACAATTACTGGTTATTTTGGTGGTGTTGGTCAACCCAATTCCCATGCTTTGAAATGGCTGGATGAATTCCTTTATTATTATACCACCTATGGTATTCGTCAAGTGCTAAACGTTAACCCAGGAACGGTTTTGTTAGGATACTTTATGCATAAAATTGGTATCGATATTGAATTCAAGATCTCGGTCTATATGGGAAATGATAATCCCTATGGCGTACTTTGGACCCTAATGACCGCCAAGCTCTTTTCCCGGGAAGACGGCACCAGTTCTTTAATCGGGTTTAATTTTGCAAATTCGGTGAATAATGAGACGATTGAATTGAGCGCCATTCCTCGGAAAGCTTTCGGTTTAGAGGATGTAGTTCGATTTGAGCATCACATCGTTGAAACTTGGAAGAGTATTGTTATTCAACCCTATGATAGGCGTGATGAATTGGTAGAAGTAGCCCAAAAGGTAAAAAACATAAGTGCGAAACATGAAGGCGCAAATGTAGATGTTGATCCTACCCGTGAGCACCCCTCCGATATCTTGGATTACTTCTTGGATAAAAGTTATATCTTGGAAGAGGGACTTATGGATGCCTTGGAACTCAACTTCATGGATCGCCACGATGCTATTAAGTCCACTGCAAATGCATTAATTGGTAAAGGTATTCCCGTAATCGCAGCCCAAAATCTGCATTAATTGGATATTCCTTATCAAAAATCGGAAATCGGTATAGGACAGATTAGAGATACAGGAGAAAAAATAATGAAAAAATTAGCAGATGCAATTTCCCGCATTCCACCAGATGAATGTGGACCCTTCGCCGTTCTTAACAAAGCCACGGCCTTACAACGCAGCGGAAAAAAAATATTCCATTTTGAAATCGGCCAACCTGACTATAATTCGCCGGATCATATTTCACAAGCGGCCATCGAGGCTATTCAGGATGGATTTACCCGTTACGTTTCTACCAGCGGTATTCTGGAATTCAAGGAAGCCATTCAGGATGAGATCGAAACAACCCGCGGATATCGTCCCGGATTGGATCAAATTCTTGTCGTGCCAGGCGGGAATACAGGCATATTTCTCGCCTTAGCAGCAGTTTTAAATCCTGGTGATGAGATTATCTATCCCAATCCGAGTTTTCCCACATATGCTTTATCGGCCCATTATCTGGGGGCCACGCACAAATTCGTGCATGCAAAAGAAGAAAATGAATTTCGCCTCAGTCCCGGAGATATTCTTGAACAAATTACGGATAAAACCAAGCTGATCATCATCAACTCTCCCCAGAATCCCACAGGAGCAGTGACAAAGAAGAAGGAATTGGAAGAAATCGCTGAAGTGGCGGCAGAGAAGGATATTTTCATTTTTACTGATGAAATCTATTCGAAAATGCTCTATGACGAGACCCATTATTCTTGTTCTGTCTTAGATGAAGCAAAGGAACGCACAATTCTTCTGGATGGAATGGCTAAAGCATACGCAATGACCGGATGGCGATTAGGTTATTTGGTGGCGCCTCCCCCCGTCATCGATAAAATGTGCCAATTTGTAGTCAGCAGCTATAGTTGTGTTCCTCCCTTCATTCAAAAAGCGGGAGTGGCTGCACTGAAGGGAGATCAGAGTTTTATAAAAACTAATATGGAAGTTTTCCGAAAACGACGCGATATTATCGTGAAAGGATTAAATTCCTTGCCGAAGGTGAGCTGTGTAACTCCGCAGGGGGCATTTTATGCATTCCCCAATGTATCAGGACTCTATAACGATAAGATCAAGGGCAGCAACGATCTTGCACTCTACTTGCTGGAAGAGGCCAAGGTGGCACTGGTTCATGGCGAGGCCTTCGGTGATGACGAGTTCGTGCGCATCTCATACGCCACGAGCATGGCAGACATCGAGAAAGCCCTCACTCGCATAAGGGAAGCGGTTAGCAAACTGTAGATAAAGTGGTATAATTAAAACTAACTTAATCAGATAGGGGGGCATTCATTGCCCCCTTGTTGATTACAAAGCTTACTTAATAAG
>JABCSI010000069.1 GCA_018238965.1 Promethearchaeota archaeon | reverse complement strand
TTCTCGCAATTTTCTATAAATTTTTGCCAGTCCTGGCTTTTTTTTAATGGAATGGCTTGGAACAATGTCAAATTCATCTCGATAGATTTTCTGCGCGCAAATTTCCATCTGTTTACCAATTTCTGAAATAGCAAGAAAATCGGAACTGTGTGAAAACATCGGTAGTGGAAATTGCCAAGGTGCCAAATGAATAACGCGGATAGACCCATTTGCCCCGATGGTGCATACGCGGGACAAATTCTTATTTAGAAAATCCGAGTTTAACCAAGCTAAAAGATAATAAGCCTCATTTTCATTCTTGGGTGAGAGATAATATAGGGTAACATCGACCATCCATGATGATTCTCGCAGAATTGCCGCTTTACAATAACTTCCACCAACAGGATAGACTACTTTCAAGGCGCTGGTCAAGGCAGGCTGAAATAATTTTTTTCCATAGCATAGACTTTGACCCAACGTTTTATTTATTGCATTGGGATTTCTGAATTGCCGATATGTTTTATCAATATTATTCCAGTGTTTTTGAGAGTGTGGCGGTAAGTCTGAAACTGAAACGAGTTCAAAGGACGAGGGAGGGAGAGAGGTATTGAGTTTAATAGGTATAAACGCGTAATTGGGATCATAGGTATGAAATGGAATGAGATCTGTGCTTTTGGTTACGGGAAAAAGGAACTGCTTTTCAACCTTGGTTGGTTCAAATTGGTGGTCATTCCAACGGATACTGTGGGTGGAGCGGTATTGGGTTTTGGTAGGTCGAATAGATACTAATTTTTCCTGATCCTTGGTTATTGGGTCTGTTTTGCCAGAAGATTCCATTTCCACAAATAATAATTTCCGTGGGGTGATGTCAACGCCCCGATACGTTTCCGAGTAATAGGGGGATTTTTGAATAATTACTTGGGGTTCGGATGTGTTTGGTACAATATATTTTCCCACAAGGGGCTGTTTTTGGTGGATTCGAACATACGCGGGTACTTTTTCTATTTGTTCTGAAAGGTTCCAAGAATTCGTCGTCACATCAAAGGTAGCTGATTGGGAAACTATCGGCTTAGGTTGGTATGTTTGGGGATCCCTCACATCATCAAGCACTTTTATTGCCGAAAGAAGCATGGTATGGATGGGAAAAACGTCGGGAAAAATCCTGTATTCTCTTATCTGTCCCAGACCTGTGAATTTTCGAAATTTTGCGTGCTGGGTGCCGGTCATAAGGCTTGCTGGCAAATAGAATGCCATGAATCCATCATCCCTCAATAGGTTTTTCCGAATTATTTCAAAAAGTATTGTGGCAATTTCAAGATTTGATTGGTTTTTCCATGCCATGAAGAGATGATGTTTTTTCGCCAATTTTTTAACCAATTCACGTAGATCGGGATTTTGAATATTATTTAGGACATTCCAGGGCAAATTTCCCAAAGCAATATTAAATTTAGGGATTTGTTGAGCAAGATCAAGATTTTCATCAAGGGAAAATAAATCCATACAAATAAGATGGGAATGAAATTGAGAGACAAAGGATTGAATTTTTTCCTTTTCTGGATATTTTTGGGCAAATTTGATAATAATATTTGTAAATGTAGAAAAAATTGCTGCGGGATTTTCATCGATTCCATAGATATTCAAGAGTTGCTTCAAATGGATCTCAAAAGTTTCCTTTCGCTGCAATACGGTTCGCACAATTTCCGTCAATATTGCACCCGATCCGCAAGTAGGATCGATAATTCTATCTTGTATGATGTTAGCTTGACTTTTTTGCTTTGGAGGGATGATTTCGAGTAAAAACTCTACGAGATGCTGGGGAGTGAAAAACATTCCCTTCTCCTCTTGAGTCGATAATTGTAGAAGATTGTTCATCAAATGGCCGAACATTTCTTCTTCAGCAAATAAAGAGAAGTGAGGAATCATTTGGCTACATTTTTTGAGTTTTGGATTTTCCAGAGTGGCTTGGAGTGTAGAATCGAAGAGAAAATGAAATGGTTTTAAACTAGGGATCTTCAAGGGAATCGAGGGTGCTGTTTGCGAGCAAATCTGTATAAGAATCCAAAGAAAATAGGATGTTCGTGCAAACAATTCACTTTTTTCGCTCTCGGAGGAAAGATGTGAAGATAATTGGGGATAGTTTGCTATCCAATCCCCATAGGATCGTTCTATAGATAGTTTTATGGAGGGTGTTACTTGAATCTGCTTCCAGTGTTCGAAAAACAAGTTATATGGGATAGATTGGGGGCCAAACTGATTCTGGAGATCTTTGCCTGTGATCCAATTTCCCTCTTGAGGTTTTTTCATTGCCAATCACTGAAAATTCGTGGAGAATTAAAAAGTCAATATATTTTTGGGTTGTTGCTCCAAAAACTCTACTAACTGGGCATAATTGATGATTTTAATTCCCGGTAACATATTACCTTTTTTTTTCATCCAATCTACCGAAAACATCTCTTCCTTCTTTATCTGATCTTCTCCACTGCTGAAATCATTGGGAATTGCGAAAAAATGAACCATACCGACAAATTGCATGATTAAATCGGATATGGGTGGTATATCAATGAGATTGTCGGTATTTTGTTCGGGAAGAATATTATACAAGCCCTGTTCAACAAAAATTACCTTAGTTGGGATATCTTGCTCAGCAGTGGATAGTACGATGAATAAACTGCCCAAAACCGACTCGGATCCGTAGGGAGGTGTTTTAATTATGATTATCATTATGCCACTATCCTAATTTTGGATAATTCTATATCCATTTTTCAGATGTTCACCCAATTTGCGGATGGACACGATTTCAACAAAGGGCATTAATTTTCTCGAGATGAATATGTTGTTTTCAATATCCGATTGCTGCAAGTCTAAATATCCCCTGGCTGCTGTGCATCGGGAACACGCATAAAAACGGAGAGTTGGGTGCTTCTCGTGCAGGTGAACATAACGTTCACTAATATTTTGAAAGTTTTGGGGGAATTGTTCCGAATTTAACTGATGAATACCATCCATATAGAAGAAAAGAACCACATCCGAACCTTCCGAATTAACTTCCAATATCTTTTCGATGAGGTCGAGATAGGAGGGAAGCAAGGGGGAATAATATGGAGATTCAGTAATTAGGAAGAGTGTTTTCTGCGAATTCATTGTTCAAACCCCCTAAAATTGTAGAATGCACGTATTTACGGCAATTAATTGCTTACTCATCAAAGATGAGAAATCACCACGCTCCAATATTTTTCCCTTACCCCTTTCCATTTGTTTTTTTGCGAAATGTTCAATGAAACCAGGCATCAGACTGGTTAAATGATCTTTATGTATGACAGGGGTAAAATCGGCCGCATTAAGTAATTCGTTAAGAAATTGAGATTGTTGAAATAGTGAATATACCGCTTCTCTACTGAAAAACCCCCATAGTTCATGGGAATTCTTCTCACTTTTCCGAATTTCTGCTATAAGCTTAGATATAATAGTGAGATCGGGTGGAAGAAGAAAATCGTGAGTGAAATTAAAGACAAACCGCATGGGACACCCCTTATTTCAGTTTCTGTTTTAAATACGCCAAGATAATAGGAAGGGCTATCGTCGCATCCAGATGCACTTGGGATGTTTCACCCGCGGCATTAACTTTACCCCATGAAATGGCTTCACTGAGCGATGCGGAAGATAAACCCCCCGCGGAAACTTGAACATCGGTGGTCACTTGCACGACATACTTGGCCGAATTTGGGGAAAATTGCATGGCTTGAAAAATAAAGTTCTTCGGTACTCCACCACCCACGATAAACACTCCCGGTGACTTGGAATCCCATGCTAAATTAATACATTCCTGGAGATCTTCAAAATGGTTCAAATTTGTTCCTGTATGAATGAAAGACAATTGCATGCCGAGACCTGAGTCGGTGATTGCGGGACAATAAATAGGGATGCGTTTTTTGGCGCAAATCTTGAGGATGGATCTACTGTCTTCAGGTAATTCATCGCCGAGCGCCCAAAGCATTTCCTTGACTGATTGTTTAATATCGAGCTTAAGGGATTTTAGCCAATCTTCCATGTTTTCATAAATATTGTTGGGCATGAAAACGTCATAAATTCGATTCATGGATTCATCGTGGAGATCGGCATCGCTCTTCGTATTATCGGAAATAAATCCCTGCAAATGGTGGTCACCCAGCGCTTCCGCCAAATCATGGGTAAGATTGGCACCTGTGGTCACCAAAACATCGACGAATCCCAAATCTATGAAGTCATACATGATTTTCTGCATTCCGGCTGGCACCATTGCTCCCGACAACGCAAAATATTTGACACAATCCGAATCTCGAATCATCGCTTCATAGATTTTGCATGCCCGTGCCAACCTTTTTGCATTAAATCCCATGTTATCCCAGCTATCTACCATTGAAACAATTGCTTCACTTGGTTCAACATCCATTTGTTCGACAGGTCTTGCATGCTTATGGCTATGTTCATCAATTTCTTTCATGTAAATCACTTATTTATTCAGTTTTTGCAGGTTAAATTTTAAAATTCTTATTTTGATTCAGTAATAAATCCCATTAATTCGGTAAGAATCTTCAATGCAGTAATTTGCGTTAGTTTGGATGGTAGATCCAAATCGGGGGCCACCTCAACCAGATCTGCGCCTATGATGTTAAATTCTTTAGTTAAAAGTTGTAATGCATTCCATAATTGACGATATGTCATTCCCCCTGGGATTGTGTATCCTGTACCAGGTGCTTGTGCCCCATCCAACACATCAATATCAATTGATATATATATATCACGAATACCGCGGTTGTGAAAGGTCTCCACGGTATCCTGGAGAACTTGCGTGATTTGTTCCATCGATTGTAGTTTATATGCGGGGATATAGTGGAGTCTATCCGATTTAGCCATTTCTAATTCCGGCATATCCATATCGCGCACACCCAACACTACAAGTCTTTCAGGAGTTATTCGGGAAAGGTCGCTTACCCTTTTTGTAACTGTGCAATGAAAATCGGATTCTTTGTCAAGCCATTTATCATAATAGTCCAAATGGGCATCAAATATGATCACCCCAAAGGGCGGTTTGTTTTGCTGCTCGAATAAATCGTGGAGAGCCTTGATAACGGGATAACTGCAATAATGATCTCCCCCAATCATAAAAGGAATTGGGTTACAATTGTCCCACGGTAGCATCCCTTGCACAAATTGATGAATATTTTCACGGGTTTTGTCAGGTAAAGAAGCCAGGACTTGAATATCCCCAAAATCGTGCATTGGGAATGATGAAATATCTTTCCCCGTTTCGGTTGCCCTTCCGAGAAATGTGGATAACTCTCGTAATTTGTATGGTGCTGCCCTGGGGCATCCATGCGAATGGGTTGAATTAGCATCCCAAGGAATGCCGAAAATTGCAAAGCGAGTTGGTGTTTGGGCGTCACCGGCGGGAGCATCATAAAACGAAAACGGGTTCATGTCTAGGGTTCACTCTGCTGCTTTTTTTTAGTGGATTCAGGTGTAGATTCAGAAGCAGATTCGGAGGTAGATTTGGAGGTAGATTTGGAGGTAGATTCGGAAGTAGATTCAGTATCTGCTTTCGGTATATTTTCGTCGGTAGGTGTAGAAATAGGCTCAATTGGAGTGGAGGGAGTCTCTTCAATTTCTTCAAATTTCTTGTAGAAAATAATGTTTACGTGGCAACCTTCATCGTAATTCTCCTTAGGGTCAAATTGATATTCCACATTCAGCCCACTCAGCTTACTCAAGGCAGATTCAAAATACCCGAAGGAAAATTCACACAATGTCCCCCCAAATTTTAATTCTTCTCGGTTTTTAATCACTTGACGATAAGTACACTCGTTGCGGATTCGGATAATATAGCGATCCTTCAAATCTTCTTGGGTAATGATTTCGGTATCGTACAACTTGGTAATAGTATTTTGGAATAGGTTAAAGGCTGCAGAAGGACTTTCAAAAGGATTTGATTCTGTTTTTTCATATTTCTGCAATATTTGCTCTGCTACAATTTCCGCAGGTTTCTGACCCATCCTATTTAACACTGCTTTGATGGTATTGGTTCCAAAAGTTTTTTCAATTTCTGAAAAAAACGATCCCGTAAAAATTCGTAAGCCAATAAGTTCCTTTTTCAGATCCATAACTGGTTTTTTTAAGCTCGACCTCACTATAAAAATTTCTCTTTTAAAATCCGCTCAATGCAATGAATAGAAAAATAAAAATGGCTAAGAAAAGGTCCTATGAATATTTAATAAGGAAAAAAGTCTAATTATGACTTGTTTATAAAAAGTGATCCCAATGACTATTCCTATCCAACAAATTGTACTGTTGATCTCCTTCAGTTTGATTTATTTCATATTCCTATTTTATGATTTATTTAAACGGGGGGATAAATACGGTTCTTTCGCATATATCACTGCCTTATTGCCTGCTAATTACCTGTGGCATATTGTCACCGTTAACAATCTCTTAGACTTCGGTCCCTTAGGTGCGATGCTAGTTCTCGCCAGTCTATGGTTCCTTGCCGTGATTCGAGACATAGCAGTCAAAGATCGGGCAGAAAGTTTTAAGGATGCAGATGATGTGGCGTTGATGTTGATCGTGTCAATTATCATCAATGTCATTCTCTCAGCTGTTCTCCCAGCATTACCCGGTTTGGGCCACATGGAGAGTGGGACGAACGCAGTCCTCAAATATTTCTTCATGCCGATTTACAACGATGTAGATCCGGGACATGCTCTCTTGGGGATTATTTTGGCGTACAAGATCTTAGTGAGCCTATTGACGGTTTCGGTAATTGTGCCCGTTGTCATGGATCTCAAGGACATGGAAACGAATATCATGGCATTGGTGATTATCACCTTAATTTTCGGAATCCCCTTTGCCTTCTTGGCATTCTTGTGGGCGCCTGCGGCAGAAACAATATGGGTGTTTCTCTTCCTCTTCATGGTGCTGTTCTTCATCTTCATGCTGATGCTCACTCGTGGACAAGCTAAGTAAAGTTAAAGGGATCATCTGAAGCCACCTTTGGCTTTTTTTCATATCTTTTTTATAAATCTTTATCTTATTACTTCCTACCCACTTCTGCTTGAAATCTTGCTTGATATTCTGTTTGATATCTTGCTATCTTCTATAAAATTCTATGAGCTTCTCCAAGGCGCGACTTCGATGGGAGATCCGGTTTTTGGCATCCATTCCGATTTCAGCAAAGGTCTTTCCGGGAGTATCATCGGATATGAAGACAGGATCGAAGCCGAATCCCGAAGTCCCCCTTGCCTCCAAAGAGACTGTTCCCTGATTTACGCCTTTGAATGTATGAATTATATTGTCATTATCCATTAAAGCGATTACTGCCTCAAAATGTGCCTTTCGATTCGAGCTGTCGCCAAGTAACTTAAGAATTCCTTCACAACCCAAGGTATCCATTACATAATGGCTGTAGACTCCGGGAAATCCCCGTAATACATCATCCACAAAAAACCCCGCGTCCTCAATAAAAAAGGGCGGTCTTAGGTGCTGGGAGATGCTCTGTAGTTTGAAAATCGCTATTTCCTCCAAGGTGTCTGCCTGTAATTCCTGAAGAGGGATCTTTTGCTGCTCGATCACATACCCCGGAAGTTTCTGGGCAAAGGCTGCTTGCACTTCCGCCACCTTATGGGGGTTCCCGGTGCAGAATGAAAGTTTTATAGTCGTTGTTTCTGGCATTGGCATAGGTATTAATTTAGTATAACACAGCCCACTATAAAAACCATCAAGGCCCGTGGAATGAAATCCAAATATCTATAAGGAGAGCGGGCCACAATAATCATAGGTTCAACCAATGGATAGAATCAAATGAAATCGCCCTCTGTTTTCCTTCGATATTTTGCCATCTTCATCATTCCGATATGCTATGGGTCATTTTACAGTGTTTTCAAACTCCTTTTGGAGGATTTTTCGGTGTTTTGGTTGTGCTGGGTGAGAATGCTTATTGCTTTCGTAGTGCTTTTACCCTTCATTCGGAACTGGAAACAGTTCGATAGGAGCTATATTTTGCCTTCTTTTCTGCTCGCATTCGTCTTTTTCATCGGATTGATCGCCCAATCCATCTCCTTACAGTTCGTCTCCGCAGGAACAGCGGGATTTGTTGTTGTTAGTTTCATTTTACTTACGCCCTTCTTCGCATGGCTCGTGTTCCGAACCCCACTTAACAAAAAGTTGCTAATTTCCATCGTAATCGTTCTAGTTGGATACGTATTTATGTTCTTTCAACCCGAAACGCTCTCATTTTCATTTCAAATCGGGGAGATACTAAATTTTGTTGGTGCGGTGGTCATCGCCCTTCAAATTGTGCTCTTTGAAAAATTTGCCTCCCGTTTTGATACTCTCAAAATAACCCTAGCTCAATTCGCTTGGTGTACCGTTTTTATGACTATAACGGTTATAATACAGGATGATTTCATCCCAGTGGTTGGCATTTCGGGCACAAATTGGCTTTGGTTACTCTACTTAGGCATTGTCGCTACTGTTGTTCCCTTTTTGAGCCAATTTTGGGGACAGAAAAAGGTACCTTCCGTTGCCACTGCTATTATTATCTCTTTTGAGCCGATTTTTGCGGCAATTTTTGGCTATCTTCTCCTCGGGGAATTGTTTGGAGAGACATTCCTGATTGGAAGTGCTTTTATCTTCATCGGAGTGCTCAGTTCGATTTTTTTCTCAAGGCCTTCCACATCGTCTGGAGACGGTGACTCTTTAAAAAATGATTGAATTTCTAACTCTATGTTTTGTTAACTTTTTGCGATATTATCCCTTTCCTTCTTATTCCAATCCTTAAAGGCATCATCTAAATTCTCAATAAAATTATCTATGTTAGAGTCGATGATAAACTCATTCCCTTTAAAATGCCCTGAGATCTTCTTTTTTCCAACTAACTCATATATAATGCCCTTAATCTCTATTTCTGAAAGATCGATATATCGTTTTGCCTCCGAAAGTGAAAATCTCTCCTCCGCCTGAACCATTCCTAATAATTTATCTATATTTTGCTGTGTTATTGACCGCGATGGAGGTGAAATACTTCGTTCCGCCGGTTTTTTATAGGTTGATTTTTGAAAAGATGGTTTCTGATATGATGTTTTCTGATATGATGTTTTCTGATATGAAGGTTTCTGAAATGATTGTTTCTGGTATGATGGTTTCTGGTATGATGTTTTTCGATAAGTTCGACCTTGAAATTTTTTGAATGCGATGCTTACGCCAATTAACACAATGATTCCAAATAATAAGGGTAAAATAAGATCTGGTGTCAGAACTGTTTCTGTCAAGGTAACTGTAAGAAATCCCCCTCCACCTATTGCCTCTATGTGGAAATAATGTATTCCCTCATCAATAACTTCAAAATTAATTTTTTCATCATCGGAATAGGCCCCGTCATTCACTGTATCAGATGATCCGTCAGTGTAATAAAGAGTTAACCTAATATCTAAATCATGGCTACCTCCAGCACTTATTTTATAATTTCCTTGAGTTAAACTTGCATGATATGTCATTTCTTCTCCCGAAGCTATATATCCTGCACTTAATCCGCTTGAACTAATCACAATTGCAGTAGATTGTTGTCCCGTAGGGCTACTTCCTGCAATTCCACTACTAGTATCAATCATTAAACGAGTGCCTGTAAATCCGGAGCCAGATTTGGCCACGATTTCAAAAGTACAAAGAATATTGGAACCTATGATTTCAAAATAGTAAAAATCTGTTTCAGAAGGACCAATATTATCAACCTCTTCAATGAATTCTCCATTTTTAGAGAATCTAATTTTTATATCCAAATCATGCGAGGCATCAACTTCTAAAATATAATGATTCGAGCTTAAAGTGGAAGTATAGACTAAAGATTCTCCTGCACTTAGATGATCATTATCTTCTCCGCCGATTGGTAAATTTACATCAGCAGAAATTGAATTAATTTGAAGGAAAATTAATAAGACAAGCAAAGTTGAATTAAATGCCAATATCTTGCATTTTCGGAAAGATTGTGCGCGATTCATTTTAATAGAAAAATAAGAAGAAAATATAACTATTAAAATTTTACAAAAGTGAGGTTACTTCAAAATACACGAACGCTATCTTTGATCAGATCTTGAAAAGAGCCAAAAATACTTGCTTTAAAGAGAGAAAATTACGAAAAAACGTAAATTTTTTTTTAAATGATACATTTTTCACCTTATCGTTTTATTTTCTGTTTACAGAACTCTAAACGATAAAAAAAATTGGTGATTATTATAGCACGAATGCACAGTAGGAAAAGGGGACAATCAGGCAGCACAAGACCTGCCAAGTTAGAGATTCAACCTTGGTTTCCTCACACCGCCGAAGAGGTAGAAACCCAAGTCATCGAACTTGCCCGTAAAGGGGAGTCGATGAGTCGCATTGGGCTGCTCCTTCGGGACGGATTCGGAACGCCGCTGATTCAAATAATAACCGGGAAGAAAGTAGCGCAGATTTTGCGCGAGAATGAGCTTTTACCTCCGCTTCCCGAGGACATGTTGTTTTTGTCTCGAAGAGCAGTGAAGATTCGCCGTCACTTAGAAGAAAATAGAAAGGATTTAGAAGCCCGAAAAGGCCTGAATCGAACCGAAGCAAAAATTCGCCGGTTAGTGAAATACTACCGGAAAAAAGGAGTGCTTGCCCCTGATTTCAAGTACGATCCTGAGAAAATTAAGATATTCTTACGATAAGGTGAAAAATAGAAATGTCAGTTAAAGGTCGTAAAGGGAAACGCGCGCGGGGTAAAACCATTGATAGTTGGAAATCCAAACTATGGTATGAAGTTTACGCTCCCAAAGCGTTTAAAGAAGCATTCTTAGGTGAAATTCCTTCTTCCACACCAGATACTTTGGTGGGTCGTGTCATTGAAATTTTGTTGTATGATTTGACAAAGAATTTTAAGCATACAACTATCAAATTGAAATTTAAAATCGTGGATGTTCAAGGCAACCGCTGTACCACAATATTCTGGGGTCATGAATTGACTCGGGATTTTGTCCGCTCCTTAATTCACCGTGGTTCCAGTCGAATCGATGGGATTTTCACATATACCACAGCTGATGGAGTTGTTTATCGGGTTAGCACTTTTGTAGTGACCCGTCGCCGAGCCAAAAAGACTCAGAAATTAACGATTCGGAAAATTATCCACGATGTTATGCAGGAATTTGCGAAAAATATGACCCATGAGAAATTTATCCAGGGAATTATTTACGGAAAATTTGCGCTGAACATTAAAAAAATAGCCAAAACCATTTACCCATTGCGGGAATGTCAAATTCGGAAAGTAAAGGTGCTCAGCATCCCAGAAGGAATTACCGACGATGTAATTCTTGATGATCAAGAAGAATTTGATGAAATCGAATTGGAAATGGCAGAACACGGGAAAACCGTGAAGGCTAAGAAACATAAAAAACGAATCGACCATGAAGGCGGAGAACGGGACGGGGGCTCGGAAGAAGAGACCACGGACGGGGAAGCACCTTCGGAAGACAAAGAAAACGCAAAAGAATAATCCTGCGTGCTCCTAGTCAAAGTAGTATTAATTTTTTTATCTTTATCTTATATAGAGGTTTCCCTAAAAAATAGAATAATGAAGATTGAATAAAAATCTTTTTAAATTTCTTTTCTTTTCCTTCCAAAATAGCATTTTTCCACCCATTTCTTCTCTTTGAAGAGTAAACTCCATTTGATTTATCTCATAGAGGAAAGGATAAGATCACTAAATGGTAAATTATTGGGCTGTTATTTGTGCTTTACTGAATTTCAAAATAAGAGATCGCAGTTTTAGGGTGTAAATTTATCCAATATCTTTTTATAGGCGGTTTACTATTATATACATGGAGATAAGTGGATCTATGGGATATAATATTCGTTATTTAAAATCCAATCGGAATTGGACCCAGAAAACCATTGGAGATTATGTTTTAGGTGCTGATGAACAACATGAAGCATTTTTAGATCGTTGGCAAGATGCTCTATGGAAGAAAAAAAAAGAAATCTATTATAGGTTGAAAGATCAAGGCATAAAACCTAAAAAACAATTACGCAGGGGTGCAAGATTGTGTCCTTATCCTCGATATCGTGTTTATCATATGGATGTCCCCTGTGAAGTTTCGGATGTCAAACGATTCCCTTGGTTTACTCGAAATTGGAAACAAAATAGGAGAAAGCGACCTTCAAGCCATCATTCAGCCCAAAAAACTCTCGATAACCTCATTCCGAATCTATATCTTAAACGTTATCATGGTAAATCTAGGAATTATGCATCATATTACTTTCCAAAATTTCGTTCCACTAAAATTTCAACAAAAGATGATTTTTGCAGCGAAATGTCGGATTGGGCTTGGGCTGCTTGCCATTCTACAAGTAAAAAGATAGGTTTTACCCCCCACATCTTTTATTTGAATAATTTTGATACAATTGATGAAGCTACCTTTAATTCTGATTCTTCTACTTTATATAATGCCAAATGCTTACCATCAGATCTAATTAAAATGGAACTCTTTCGACTTCTTTCAGGTTTCTCAACATTTCAGGATTTTTTCAGGATGTGGGATATGGTTCCTTACTTTACGGAAGAACTTGCAATAAATATGCCTTCTGGACTGCCTAGTAATCATCGATATTCAAGTTCTCTTAAAAGTATTGGAGTGGCTCCGATTCAAAATTTCTTTGATAATCTTGTTGCTGAAGCCAGAAAATTAGGCTTAATTCGTGATATAATTCATATTTGGGATGGACAATTCCATGAATCATGGTTAAAGAAATCAGCGCCACGAAAACCTAATTATCCCCCGTTTTATGGAGGCCTATATAATCATGGAGGAAAAAAGGTCGGTGTTGGCGTTGTAGAATCCACAATTATGGATTGGAATGGGATGTGTACCATTCCTGTACATACTAAAGTGTTTCCTGCCAATGAGAATGAAAATCCAATTGTACGGAAAACAATAAAGGAAGCCTACATGTTTAATAAACCTCATCCTCGATATTTTCTAGCCGATAGAGGTCCATCTGGAAGAGGAACTCAACAAAGTATCTCAGATTTTGGAATATGTCCTATAATTCCTCTTCGATCCAATGTAAAAAAGGGGGTTAAAGTAACCTCTGGAGATGGCTTACGATATTTTGATGACGTCGTTCCAAATATTAATCCAGATATCTATGATCGCTTATATCGTGTCCGAACAAGAATTGAAGAGCACTATGGGTTGAATGATACGGTTTTCCGCCTTGGAAAACTTCATGTTGCTGGAAAGGAATTCACTCAAATTGAAATTCTGCTCGAAAATTGTCTTGGAGTCTTGATTCCTCTAACCGCATATAAAATTGGGCGCCCTGACTTAATGTGGTCTCCATCAAGCTTTCGACATACAGGGATGTCTCCAGAACTCCTATTCCCTGAACCATACCGTGTATTGGAATCAATCCGCGGTGAAACACCTCGGATACCACGTAATTTTAATTATCGAGGCATTGGCAAACTAAATTTTCGCTAAAAACAAGATTCAAGGGAAGAATTTAATTTTGGGGAAACCTCTATATTTATTTCATTCCTTCTCGATGTATCTGTATTTGATTATTTTCGTTCAGTAATGTATTTTAAACCAAGAACGAATGATTTCGGGCAGTGTTATTCTGGGGGTGACCGAAACCACATAATTTGATATCATTTTACTGCACGGAACTTATTATTATGTCATTGTGGCAGATAACCTATTGTTTCACTTTTTTTTTCCTTTATTTAGGGAGCGTGTAGTTTTTACAAAGAATGAAACTCCCCTTTGGTGAAATTTGAGTAATGTTTTTCAATTCACTCTCTATATTCATTGCAATGACAAAAAAAGATCGATTTACACGAAATGTAGAATGTGACGATTGTGACTGTGAAGTATCTCCATCTTGCATTGCGTGTCACTGTTGCCCTACACATTGTGACTGTGAGGATTAAACCTTAAAATTGCTCAAGCTTAGATTCTATCGTAGCCATTTTCTAAGATGTTAGTTCTTTGATCATTCCAAGATCAATCACTCAACTTATTTGGTTTCCGTATCTGATGTCTTTGGTGGTTTCTTCGAGGTTTTCGATGGTTTCTCTGAGATTTTCGATGGTTTCTCTGAGGCTTTCGATGGTTTCTCTGAGGCTTTCGATGGTTTCTCTGATGTCTTTGATTGGAGTTTTGATTCCTTTGCTTTGTCTGAGTTTGTTATTGAATCAGCATCTACATCACTA
>JABCSI010000068.1 GCA_018238965.1 Promethearchaeota archaeon | reverse complement strand
AGCTTAACGATACTTCGAGCAATGAGAGAGCAATCGTAAATACATAACCGATGACTAAGAGCCCAAGGCGATACAATCCCACTCCTATAATTAGAAGGCTCACTTCCTTTATCGCTTCGTTTATATTTACATTTACATTTGCATTTGCATTAGCTTTTGCTTTTTTATTTTCTCCTAAAATTTCATCGGTTTTTGGAGAATCACCTGAATTATTTTGTGGATCTGAACTTTGTAGTTGGGAATTCAATCTTGATTGTTCGATGCTCACATATAATTTGATGTTTTGCACCAGGAGGCTCCCAATAAATGGTCCAAAAAACACAAAGGGAAATTGCAGATAGGCAGCCAAATTTACTATTTTTACCATCGTCGGCTTTTTGTAATATATCCAGAAAATCCCGGATAAAGCAAATGATAGACCTCCTATTCCCATGAAGATTATTCCCAGTGTTTGCCAGAAAATAAGATTTTTTAAAGAAAATAGGATAAACAGATCAAAGCGAGTCATTATTGCAATTGATCCAAGAAAATAAATGACAATTCCTAAAACGAGTTGATTTATAGCCCCAATTACAAATTGAAAGCTTATGCGGTGGACAAGACTTTTTTGGAGTTTCAATTTTTCTTCCTGCGAATATTCCATTATTTGACCTCCAAAATTGGATATGTATTGATTAATGATGCCAACAAATGGGCTTGTTCGAGTGGTCCTCTGTAGAGAATAAATTCGTAGTGGGCATTATAGATTGTTTCCTTTTCATAGTAGAAGACTTGCCCCTCTTCCCATGTCACAGCAATATGCCCAACTGTATTATTTGTAATGATTGCGTAGCCTTGTTCATCGTTATAAATTAACCCATTACAAATGGGCAAGGGGACGGTATAAAAATCATCCCCAATCATCGCTTTATTTGTATAATCGCTACGGGTGAGACCAACGGTGTAATTGTCAGCCAAACTAGGAGTATAATGAATATTCTCCCAATTATCGTGGAAGCGGATGTATTGACTAGAACGTTCAAGATTACATGCAGTGAAGTTTTCTGAGCCGAGAAGTGGGAGTGTGGGTTGCGTGTTATCTACTAAAAATCCATAGGGGCCGGTAAAATCCATATAAATTTTTTCAAAGGTAAAATTGTGCGTAGAATCCTGCAACCGGACCGTCATTGAGTGATTTGTAAAAGAAATATTGTAAGGATGAAGATCATCGTGGAGATATTCGACCGAAAACCCAAACCCATATTTTTGTGCCAGATTGTCAACAGTTACCGGTGATTCTAGAGTGCTTGAATTCGTGAAATCAATTGCTTCAGTAAGCACTTTTCGCTGATATGTATCAACTTGAATCTGATTCGTCCAATTAGGGACCAGATCACGCAGATCTTGAATAACATCATTGACTATTGTTTGAGCATCCCTGGTGTGGTTAATTCCATATACAAATTCATAATTCCGTGGGGCCAAGCCCGTTGTATCGGTAACTTCCGCCATCCAAAGATGTTTAAGAGCCGCCAATAATTGATCCTCATATTGGGAACGCTGCGAGGGAGTCAAATATGAGTAGGCGCGTTCGAGCATTACTTGCCCGATTTGTATTCGTTGACGTGTGTAGTAGTTGCGTGCCAACATTATACTGTCTTGTGTTTCCCCGATCCCCCAGCTCATCCAGCGAATATTTTGATTATTTTCGGGAATCCAATGGCTTTCGGGCATAAAGCGATCCATTGTCTCCACATCTCCGCGTTCTATACAATAATTTCGCCAATCACTCATCGACATCCATATATTTCCTTTGCGTTCCAATTCTTCGTGCTTTGCCAATAAATTGGCTTGTTTCTCCGGATTAAATTCAAAGTCGATCCCCGGTGTTGGATTATCTAATCCCCCTGTATTTGCCCTTTCTGAGTCGGAGAAGATGATGTTGTGATGATAAACTCCTCCCTCAAAAGTGGGGAGCATGTTGATTGGAATGACGTGGGCGGAAATGCCTTCGTAGGAGTATTCGAGTACAGGTTTGTTAGGATAATAATTTTGATAAGATAACTGATCTCGGGATACCATCATAGTATCTATTCCCAAATGTTTAATCATGGGAAATGCGGGAAGCCATTGCCCTTCTTGAAGTAGCATGACGTTGCTGATGCTCAAATTTAAAAAATTTTCCACTAAATCGAAGTTATAAGCAATGGATTCTGCAAAATCTTTATACGGATATGCCAAAGCCAAAGCATGGGAATACTGAGGACATATTAGCTCCAATTGTCCCCGTTGATTTTGTAGCTGAATTTTAATAAATATATCGTGATAATCATAGTACGCCATTTCCAATAATAATCCTTGGCATTCCAGGGTCCATTTCCATTGGGGATGGTCGGCATACATGTCAAGAATGTGTTCTAGGGAATTTCGAAAAATATCGTCGTAGGAATCTTCATTTCCGGCGCGAAATTGGATGTTTGCATGATAAAACATGGTTGAAACCAATGGTCGTTGAGTGGAATAAATGAGAAAACCTGTAAGTGGAACCCATAGAATAATAGCACTGATAAATATTGCTTTCCGCTGATTTTTTATCATTGCTTTATTCAAATTGGATTTCATAACATCCATGTTATTCATTTTATGGCTTTTTACAATAAAATATCTAGTAACATTAGGATATGACTATTTTTTTTGAGTAAAATATATTCACAATTTTTCTTCCAAAATATCGGAATATTGGAACCTTTTCCATCAATTTTCGCCATTGGAATCATTTTTGTAATTGCTAAGAAACGATTTTGCAGATGAAAAATATCTTAATGACGATTTTTGACTAAGATCGTGCTATTTAGTTCATTTTTTTTTTTTTTGTGTTTCGGCTGCAATTATATTCGTTATAGCAATATCCAACTGTTCCTTAGTGAATGGTTTCTGAATAGCGGCGATAAATCCGTATTTTTTGGGTTTTGCTAGGATATCTGAATCATGATACCCACTAATTGTTACCGCTTTCACATCGGGTGCCAATTTTTTCAACTTCTTCAAGGTTTCAATTCCGCCCAAGCCATCTTTTATAATTAGATCTAAAAAGACTAAATCATAGGGCTGCTCCTCTTCCATTGCTATTTTAAATAGCTCGATACATTCTTCTCCCTTAGTCACTTTGTGGACTCGGTGTGATAGACCTTTCAAAATTCGAGCCAAAGTATCCAATAGTTCCACATTGTCATCCATCAATAAGATTTTAAGATTAGATATTGATTCTTTATCTACTTCTTTCTTGGAGGTAAATTTCCAGGACAAGTTTTTCTTTGGTAGAAAAATCCCTATCGTGGTTCCCAAATTGACTTCGGATTCTGCATGGATAAATCCTTCATGTTTCTCGATAATTGAGTGGCAGATGGTCAAACCTAACCCCTTTCCATGTCTTTTCGTGGTGTAATACGGGTCAAAAATGTGACTTAATTCCTTTTCAGGGATGCCGACTCCTTGATCCTGAACTGCAATAAATAGATAGGTCTTATTCGAGATTTCCGGGGGATTCTTAAAAATTGTTTTTGGGATATTATCAATTTTCCCGACCATCAAATGGATTGTAATTGTTCCTCCCGCTAACATCGATTGTTTGGCGTTCAAGAGTAAATTAGTGAGAACTTGGTTTATTTGGGAACCATCTATGACCCAATTGCACTCTGATATGGAAGTATTAATTTCATATGAAATATTACTTCCACTTAAGGTCAAAAGAGCCGCTTTTTCAACTAATTTCAACGCATCTACCCGTTCTCGTTTAAGTTTCTTGATCTTAGCCAGCATTAACAGTTGGTCACTCAAATCCTTCCCCTTGATGACAGAATCTTGGATAATCTCCATAAGTTCATCCATATCATCAATAATTTTTAAGGAATTAGATGAATTTCGTAGATCTTTTTGCTCCTTAAGATCTTTTAAATCTTCCTGAGTTAAGGATAAATTTCCAGCGATGACTGCTAACAAATTATTGAAATCATGTGCGATCCCACCGGCCAACACTCCTAATGATTCAATATTCTGAGTCCGAGTTTCAATATCTATAAGGGTTTCTTGTTGACGCTTTATCTCATCGATTAATTCAAATTTTGATTTTTTCTGCAGAAGGAAGAAACTTAATTTTTCATGGGTAAATTCGATTACCTCGCGTTTATTCCTCAGAAGAAAAACCAGAAGAGATATGGAATAAATTGCCCCTACGATGAGTTTTTGTGCTATTTCTGCCCCTATGTGTAAAATTACCCGACCATTTAGCAAGTTAAACACCAAAGCAAAAAAAATTCCATCGAAAATTAAAATCCCGAGATATATTCCTGCAAATACTATATATACGGTACAAATATTTTTTAAACGGTTTTTAATTTTCTCCAAGCAAAATATCAAAATGAGAAGATCTGCCACATCGAGGATGGTACTTGCAATAAATAGAGGTAAACTATTTTGAAAGGCTTCTGGTTGTATATAACCATAATGTTTTATATTAGGGTCCTGAAGGATAGAAGCAAAGAAATTAAATTGGAGAAAAATGAAAATATTGATAAAAATTATTGTTACTAACAAATTTCGGATTACTACAGCATCTCGTTCAAGAATAGTTAGCATAATTGCAACCAAAAAACTTGCTACGAACGGAAACAAGCCGGAACGAGCGCTTAGAGATGAAGTTATCGGTAAGTAAAATGTGGAATTGGTAAGATTTGCAGTGTATAAAAGTAGACCGAAATAAGTGTAGAATAGCACTATGAGCAAGCGCTTATTTTTAATGAAACCGAATAAAATTGGGATAACGGCATAAAAAAGGATATATAAAAAAGTATACAAATATTCCATTAGTGATTTCTTCCCAATTCAAACCTATATAGTTTACCTTGAGATCAATTCAAATAATTATTCAAATGGTGCTGATGTAGGTTATTCACATTCCACCAATAGGTCGGGATATTTGCCATCAGGGCAATTTGCATCCTTAAACCCAATTTCCGTTTCTACATCCGCTTCAGCTTCAATTTCCACATCGCTCTTTGATGGTTCTTCTCTAGAAAACCGAGCTTTCCTTGTTCGATGGAGTAAAAGGAATCCACTCATGGCAATCATGGATAGAATGAAGGCACTAAACCACACCCAATTTGGATTAAAATTATCCATGATTAAACCCGTTAAAACTACACCAAACAGATTTGGGATATTCTGAATTATTTTTATGACCTCAGTTGATACTTATCAATTACTCATTGTGTTCTAACGGCCAGTTTTAATCGTTTCTAAGTATTTTGCGCTCTGAGTTTCAAAATACAAATTGTACATATCATGATACGGACCATTCTGCTCCAATAGTTCTTGATGTGTGCCTTGTTCTAGGATTTCCCCGTCTTGAATCACTACGATCAGATCGCTTTTCAAAATAGTTGTTAAACGGTGAGCGATGACAATGCTTGTTCGGTTTTCAAGAAGAATATCTATAGCATCTTGAATTTTTGCTTCCGTATACAAATCAACGGCGGAGGTCGCTTCATCTAATATTATAAGCTTGGGATCTGCAAGTAGAACTCTGGCAAAGGATATCATTTGCCGTTGACCCGCCGAAAGATTTTTTCCTTTTTCACTCACCTTTGAGTCTAAACCGTTAGGTAATAGTTCGATGAATTCCCTTGCTTGCACTCTATCAAGCGCCTCCCAAATTTGAGAATCGGTAGCTGTTTCATTTCCCAACTGGAGATTTTCACGAATTGTTCCCTTAATCAGCAATACACGTTGGCTAACCAATCCAATTGATTTGCGAAGCGCCGTGAGATCGTAATCATAGAGATTTTTCCCATCGATCAGGATTTCCCCACCCTTGATATCATAGAATCGCATAACTATAGATGCAATGGTTGTTTTTCCCGCTCCAGTAGGACCAACTAGCGCGATTCTT
Source organism: Promethearchaeota archaeon (assembly GCA_018238965.1). Classification (GTDB taxonomy): domain Archaea; phylum Asgardarchaeota; class Lokiarchaeia; order Sigyniarchaeales; family Promethearchaeaceae; genus Harpocratesius. Next base: position 8,340 of record JABCSI010000068.1, on the reverse strand, counting down.
TCCCCTCTTTTGGCTTTGAACGTAATATATTTCAATATTGGAGTTTCTGGAATATATTCAAAATCCACATTACGGAATTCAATATCTCCTTGCATAGATAGGGGCTTGATATCGTAATTGTCCGGTTCTATTAATTCTTCTTTTTCACTACTTTCTAAAAGGCGTTCCAGAATTCCGAACATTGCCTGAAATCGATTATAGTGGCGGGCTAAAGACATTAAGGGATAGAAATAGTAATCAAACATAATGATGAAGAGTGAAAATGCAGCCAAGGTAATATTTTGGCTATTGTATTCCAAAGTACCTACCCACAGTATGATTACAAGGAGGAAATGGCGTAAAAAGTCGCTGATGGGGCCCATGATGAAAATCGCAAATCCGCGTTGGACGGATGATTTATAGGTCAATTCATTTAGATCCGAGAATCGTCGAATATTTTCTTCCTCGCGTTCGAATGCCTTTGACACAGAAATGGAGCGCATGGATTCACTAAAGCTTTGGTTAACTTTTCCGAAGTTTTTACGCCATACTCGGGCAACACGCCTTGAAAATTTACGAAGCGAAATTGCCACTAGACTGAAAAGAGGGAGAAAGGCCATGGAAATCCCGGTCAATCTTGGTGAAAAACTAAATAATATTGCGACAGTAACCACTAAGCGAACAAGATTGGTGAATACTTGCACAAAACGTTCACCGGTGTGGTAAAGCTCCTGAAGATCATTGGTAATATTTCCCGTAAGCACTCCGGTTTCGGCATTATCGAAAAATTTTATTTTGTTCTTTAGCACATCACTAAAAACCCGTTTACGCATGTCATTTGAAATGAAGGAATTAAGTTGAGCTGCTGTGGAACGCTGGAAGGCTTCGGTAAACCACTTGAACATGACAATCAAAATGTATGCAAGCAAGAACGGAAATATTTTGGACAATTCTGGGCTTAGATCTTGGGCTTCCACGAGCGCCAAGCCTTCTTGATAAAACAAGGGGGCGAGAATTCCCAAAGCTACGGTTAACAGCATGAAAAATGCCAAAGTATAGAATTTTCCCTTATACGGTTTAATATAACTCCAGAGATACAGCATAAGATCTTTATCACTATGATTACGCTTCTTTTTAGGTGTTTTTGGGGATTTTTTCTTTCCTTTTTCTTCTTCAATTAGTTTCTTTTCTTGCTTTTGTTTTTTTTTCAGTTCTTTTTTTTGCTTTCTACTCACCCGATTTTCAAAGAAGAACCCAAATAGTCTTTTGAATTCATTCCTTTTGTTTGATTGCTCCATTATTCTGATTCCTCCGGGCTAATTATTAGTGGTGCTTCGCTCTTACCCTCCATAGGGGGCAATTGATAGTGGCGCTCAAATAATCGTCTGTAGAAGTGATTGGTTCTTACCAGGTATTCATGAGATCCCAGACCCACAATTTCTCCCTTCTCCAATATAATTACCACATCAGCCTTACTGATGATTGAGAGCCTATGGGTTGTGATTATCGTAGTGTGGGTCTTCAAAATTTCCGAAATTGCCGCTTGAATTTCTATCTCAGTATGAGCATCAAGGGCACTGGCACCATCATCCATGATAAGGACTGAAGGATTAACTAAAAGGGCCCGTGCAATGGAGAGCCGTTGGGCCTGTCCTCCTGACAAACGAACACCACCTTCTCCAATCAAATTCTCATATCCCAAGGGTAGTGCAAGAATGTAATCATGGGCTTGGGCCAACTTAGCTGCATCGATAACTTCCTCCTCGGATGCATCTGGTTTTCCAAATCGTATATTTTCCTTAACTGTGGTGTTAAATAGAAAGATATCTTGCTCGACCGTTGCGATATGGGATCGAAGAGATTTGTTACTGTAGGATTGAATGGGTTTCCCGTCTATCAAAATATCTCCCTTGGTTGGGTAATAGAGTCGTTGGATCAGTTTTGTAATAGTAGACTTACCAGATCCAGGGGAGCCGACAATGGCTACAGTTTGGTTGTGATTAACCCGAATTTTTATGTTTTTAAGGGCCCAAGGAAGGTCGTCATTGTATCGAAAGGATACATTCTTGAATTCAATGGTGGCGTTCTTCCCGTTAAAATGAACTTCTCCATCAGAATGGATACCGGGATCAGATTCATCGATAATAGCGTAAATTCGATCGGCCGATGTATTTCCCCGAATTAAGTATTCCATTGACCAGCCTAATTCTTCGGACATATTTGTTAAAAGACTGATCAAACTGGCCAAGCGTATTACGTCTCCGAAACTTACGTTGAACAAACCCTGGTACAGAAAATATATTGAGGAGACGATTATGGTGCCTGCGAAAAACGTTACTACCAATATTGGGTAGAACCACGCCCCCTTTTTACCTGTGGCAAGCTCAATATTCCGATATTTTTCTACTTTCTTAACATACCGTCGTTTTGCCCAAGGTTGGGACACAAAAGATTTAATCTCCCGTACCCCTGTGAAACAAGTATTGGTTATTTCCGATAATTCTCCAAAGTTTTCCCGAAGATCCACTGTATAAGGTACCAGTTTAAGTGAATATCTTATAGTAGCAAGAACAAACACCACAAAGATGACAATTGACCAAATTAGCAAAATCCAATGGACCATTCCCGTTAAAATGAAAATGACTATCCAGAGCACAAAAACTTCCAATACAATACGAACTGCAGGCGAGAGAGCGATATTGACGGTACGCGTATCTCCCGTGGCCCGAGCCATAATTTCACCGACATCCTTGCCGTCATGATAAGTAAGACTTCGATATTGTAAGGATTCAAAGAGTTCTTGTGTCATATCTGTGGTTATCCGATGGGCTACAACTTCATTTAGGAAGGATATGGTGAAAAATAGAAGAGCTTGGAATACTGCTAAGCCTAGAAGAAAGAATAACTTTCCTCGAATATCGGAAATCACTGCTCCATTGAGTACTGCTTCAATTACATCTGCAGTTATCGATAAGGGGAGAATAAATAGCAATACCTCTATCAATGAGAATATTATTACATACGTTGTGGCTATTGGATAATTAAATGCAAGTTTTGCTACCCATCTTCTACCGTTCATCATCGAACCCTTTAAACCACGATCGAATTTATGTTTTAGGGTCTTTCTCTGGAATTTGTTCACGAGATCTAAAGATTACTATGGTAATGAGTCTTAGAAACTCATATTTCATGATTAAATCTGTCGTATGGATTAGACTGTCCTCAAAAATTTAACATGTGGTAATCAAAGGAAGAAAAACGGAAATTGTGGTACCCTCATTAATTTTTGAGTCTATAATGATAAATCCCTCGTGATCTTGAACGATTTTTTGGCACGTGGCTAACCCTAGCCCATGGCCCATTTTTTTAGTAGTGAAATAAGGGTGGAAAATCTTTTTTAAATTTTCAGGGGGTATTCCACATCCTTGATCTTGTATCGAAATCTTGCCAAACCTTTCATATGCTAAATTTACTCTATGGGAAAGATCTAAAATTTCTGTTTTAATGTTAATTCTACCTTCATTATCCATTGATTCTTTAGCATTGAGAAGTAAATTTATCAAAACTTGAGATATTTGATCTGGATCAAAGGGTAATTCGGGAAAATCGGGGTCAAGAGCAACATCTACAATGATATCTGAAGTTTTTAGAGCAAAACTGACACTTTGGCTAATCAGATTGTGAAGAGATCCCAAAGTTTTCTCCGGTTTCTTTTGGGATGAAAGGGATTGTAGAGATTGAACAAGTTTTTCTGCTCGTTCACAAGCTCCAATGCAATCTTTCAAATTGTCCTCCATCTGAGTTAAACCCTTCGTTGGAGAATAGAGATCGTCCATAATTAGTGCAATATTATTCTTAATTATCGTAATAAGGTTAAAAAAGTCATGGGAAAGTCCTTGAGCCATAAAGGAAATCGATTCGAGTTGATTCTCAATATTTTTCTTTGCCTCCAGAAATTTTTGTTCGGTTAGATCTCGAAAAATACGTTGATGCATAAATCCAGATGTTGTGAGAATTTTCCTAGTGGAAACATCAATTTGTATTTTTTTACCAGATTTTTTTGTAAACTCGATTTCAAATTTTGTATTCAAATTTTTACAATCATGGTGATTTGGGCATCGATCGAGTAAATTTGAGCCAATAAATTCTGATTTTGTGGTTTCAAAAAACCGTAATGCTTGTGGATTGGCTGTAATTACAATTTCCCTAGCGTTTGTTAGAACAATTGCTTGATCCGATTGCAGAAATAATTCTTGAAATTTTTTAGAGGCTAAGGAATATCTTTCAAAAACGAGCAATAAAATCAAACCAACAGTACCCCCAAAAAAGACAGGCACAATATATAAATTAAGTGTCAATGGTACACCAAAATATAATTTTTGGACTGTGGAAAAAAGACAAAGTATTAGGGATCCAACTAAAAATCCTCCTAGATATTTTCCAACAACCTTGAACAAACCATGTGACTCAAACTTCACATATTAATGTGCAGAATTTCGATTATTTATTTCTTTCTCATCAAGGATTTTCACCATTGACTATTAGGGATCCAGAATATTCTTAGCCCAATCCTTGGAAACATCATAAGCTTGCAAAGAACCATCTCGTAGCAAATGCACAACCCGTTTGATATGGGAATTGGCAATAATCCCCCGGCACATATTGCAGATGAATGTATGTCCATATAAATATAAAGTCGCCCCCTGGGTGGAATGCCCATTCTTTGCAGCCAAGGCGATGGAATTGGATTCTGCATGGGAACCCGAAGCACGGCAAAGCTCTAATTGGGTTCCGCTAAGGATGTTGTGTTTATCTCGATAACATTCTCCTAATTCCAAACAATTTTTCTGGGGAGTAGGGGCGCCATTGTAACCGCTTGATATGATATCTTTATCTTTGACAATTACTGCGCCCACCTTTTCTCTGAAACAAGAGCTACGGCGCGATACTATAAAGGCAACTAAACAAAAATATTGATCCCAATTAGGACGTTGTTGGGTTTGGTAGGGAAATTGTTGACACCATTCGAATAATTCGGAAGGGAAATCGGAGAGAGAATTGGAATCCACTTATGATCAGCCTCATGATAACCTCTTGGGTATTGAGAAAACATCAATAATTTCGATCAAAGCGAACGAGCCCATAAAGGCTATTTAGTATTATATATTATGCCATTTAACGATTAAAATTCCTTGTTTTGAGCCTATGATGAACCCTCCAACTACACAAAAATCCCACTCAATCACTTCTTGGAGAACTAAATGGCTCATCCTGGCTTTAAGCGTGGGTAACATAATCATTTCTCTGGATTTGTTTGTGACGTTTACCCCTTCCCATCTTTTATGGATATCTCCTTTCATAATTATTTTTGGATATGGGTCTGCATTTGTTGCCCAAAGGTTTGCCACGTATCCTCATAATTTCAGAAAGCATCCCATGTGTTATTTGAGTCAAACTGAAGTATTCGGAGTAGCTAATCATCGTTCCAGATTGATAGTGCAAGGATTTTTTATTAGTTGGGCATTATTGTATTTTTTCCTCGGTACCATTTTACGGGATCATTTTAGCTACAATTTATATCTAAATGCCATTGGAATCACTTTTTATCTGTGTGCGCTGATAATATTGCTATTGGGAATAATTCCCATAAATCTCTTTCGCAATCTTCACTTAACTCTCACTTTTATTAAATTTGGATTACACTACATCGCTTCTGTATTTTTAATGGTATGTATAATACAAGTTCGCGCATCCTATCCCAATAATCCATGGTTTTATTATCTGGGGAATATTTTTTATCTTCAGAGCTCTACCGCTTATATTATCTCTTACATCTTGCAAAAAAGGGCTTCTCTTTATCAAAATTTTTGGTTAATTGGGAATTTCTTGGGACTTTGGGCGCTAATCGGCGCCTTTAGTAGCTTAGTTTGATAAAAACATTAATTATGGAACATGAAAGGTTATTAAATGAAAATTGAAAAGGAACTGAAAGGAAAAATGGACTCTCCCACCACTACGGAAACAAGATCGGAAAAGGAAAAAAACCAAGGGAAAAACTCCTTTTTGCTATGGGGTACAGTATCTTGCTTAGGATTTATCTTTCTCATCTTCTTTGGAAACCGCTATTTTCAATTTTCCCAATACTGGTTTTTTTGGCTTATTTTGGGGTGGTATGGGGTGTGGTTGGGCGGTTACTTGAAAGCTCGAACCGTTACCAGCTACAATCACAGATTTAATCTCCATCCAACAAGTTATATGGGCCAAACATGGGTAAAGGGACAATCTAATATTCGGGGTTATTGGTGGTACATGGTATTTAGCATAGGGTTGGCCGGAATGCCTTTATTCTTTGGATTCTTGCTAGAATTTCATTTCCAGCATCTGGAACATATTGATATCATAATAATATTTCTTTATATAGGCGCACTGGGGATATTTGGTCAAGGGGTTATTCCTATTAATTTATCATTCCCAGGTCATATATTGACCACAGTTTTAGCCTTTACGGGCGCGATTGCCATGAATATTATGCTATGGCTCCTATTTTCTAATTTAGGTACAAATTTTCCATGGACTTTCCGAATACCTGCGATTATTCAGATAATTTGCTCCATTATTTACATGACCAGCTATTTTACTCGAGCAAAACCTGGATTTTTTCAAAAATTATGGGTGATTACTTTTTCATTTTCATTTCTGTTTTACGGAAGTATTTTCAGTTTGTATGAAATATCTCCTCCCTAATCGGTCAAATTCTAATAATCATGACTTTGGGGTTTTTTCAAACAACAATTTATTTGAATAGGTGGCTAACCATGGAACCACAGTTTTTTAAGGCCAAATTTCTTTAAATCTTTTGATTGAAAACCTACATCAAATCCAATTTTTTGCTAGAAATCGATTGAAAATAATCGAAAATAATCAAAAAAAATGAAATTTCTCGAATTAGAAACGTTTATTTCCAACCTTGGAATATTAAATATACGAATCAATCGAAATGCTTACAAATTTAAAAAGAGGGGAGTTGCCACATGAAAAGCACTGAATCCAATCCTACAACGGAACCAAACGAGCAAGAGCAATTTTCTTATGAATTATTGCTGTTTACTTTTGTATTCTTGCTCTTCTCTCTATTTGGAACTGTACTGATTTGGATCGAAATAGAATCTGAGTCTCCATTCTTAGATCGGGCTTTTTTGCAGCAATTTCTTTTTATATCCATTCTTTCAACTGTATTGGCTTTGGTTCAAATTATCAGATTTTTCTACAAAATTAACATCGCAAGCCCACCATCCGCGCAAGACTATTTTCCCCCCAATATATATCAACTTCGGGGTGCCAATGTCGTTGATTTCTATCAATTGCATCAAAAATACATCTTGAAGGATGATACATCTTTTCTGAAACTGAGAGAAAAATACCAACGCAATAGTGCATATTTTTCTTTGATCGGTGTCTTGGTCGGAATCTTAATAATCATTTATTTCAATCGGGAAAATTATGTGTTAGATCGCCCCAAGTTTTTCATAGAAATCGCTGTTAGCTCCACCATTTATTTGGTGATGGTTGCAGGAATGCTCTTTCGATTATTCAAATTAAGTAAACAGAAGAGAAATACTTTGCAAATTCACTCTTTGGAATTCAACGAATACCTAGACAAGCTTGGAGTTAACTTGCATACAAATCCCATAACCAAACGACAAGCGGAATTACGGGAGTTTCTTGAGTTGGCCAATTTTTTGTCGAAATATTATCAGAATTACATCCGAATTTACATCAAATTTCTTCTCAATTTCTTAGTTTTTGGAAGCGTTGGGATGTTTTTACGCTTCAGTCCGCAATCTCCTGAGCTCTTTCAACTTATAGGATTAGCTCTGGTTTTCTTTTCGGGCATTGGATTTGCAGTCACCCATTCAAAATTCGTTATGAAACGCGAATTATACCTGATGTGCGAATTGTCCCTGAATTCCTATTTCATGATGGTTTAGAAGAACGAATGAATGAAAGATTGGAAGAAAAAGAAAAAATATTTTTAGATATTTTATTTCTCTAAAAAGAACTGAGAATACCTATCCCTAAAACGCTCTCTATGCTATATTGGATGAAGAAAAATTCTCAATAATTCATCTATTCTTGTTCAATGCTTGTGTTTACAAAATTTCTTTGATTTTCATTGTTTTTAATCAGTCTCCCAGAATATTTGTTTCAAGAGATATAGTATCCCGTTCAAGTGGGGCGCGAAATTTAGGCTTCGTTTCCCGTCCGCCAATGAAATGAAAAGTGATATGATGGCATCGATGTGGGGTTTCAAAATAAATAAGAAAAATATCCAAAATAAAGCCGAACCGCTTGATTCCACTG